>CAIWHQ010000115.1 GCA_903912465.1 uncultured Alphaproteobacteria bacterium
CTGTCCAACTACGTGCTGCCGGTTTCGGCGAGCGGCGTGGGCACGATCAGCCAGAAGGCTCTTGCGGCTGCGATCGTTGGCAATCCGTCCAAGGTGTACGACGCCACGACGACGGCGACCCTGGCGTCGGCCAACTACAGCCTGACGGGCTTTGTCGGCGGGGACAGCGCAACGGTCACGAAGACCGCCGGGACCTACGACTCCGCCAACGCCGGCGCACGGACTGTCAGCACGACGCTTGCGGCCGGGGATTTCTCCGGCGCTGGCGGCACACTCCTGTCCAACTACGTGCTGCCGGTTTCGGCGAGTGGCGTGGGCACGATCAGTCAGAAGGCCTTGTCGATCTCCATCACCGGAAATCCGACCAAGGTCTACGACGGGACGACCGCGGCCACCCTGGCGCCTGCCAATTTCAGCCTGTCTGGCCTCGTGGGTTCGGAGTCCTTCACGGTCAACCAGGCCGTTGGAACCTACGACTCCGCTGACGCTGGCGCACGGACGGTCAGCGCGACCCTGGCTGCCGGCAACTTCGTCGGCGCCAATGGCGGCCAGATCTCGAACTACAGCTTTGCGCCCACGGCGACCGGGGTCGGGACGATCAGCCAGCAGGCCCTCGTGTTTATCGGGGCCATCGTGATCGGCAACCCGACGAAGACCTACGATGGCAATACGACGGCCACGCTCACGGCCGAGAACTTCAAACTGTCGGGCTTCGTCGGCAGCGATGGGGCCACGGTCACCAAGACGACCGGGACCTACGACTCCGCCACTGCGGGTACGCGCACGGTCAGCACGTCCCTGACCGCTGGAGACTTCCTGGCTGCCGCGGGGACCAACCTTGCCAACTATGTCCTGCCGACTTCGGCGAGCGGCGTCGGCACGATCAATCCCAAGGCCCTGGTGGCCACCATCCTTGGCAATCCGACCAAGACGTATGACGCGACGACGACGGCGACCCTGGCGGCTGCCAACTACAACCTGACGGGCTTCGTCGGCGGCGACAGTGCCACGGTCACAAAGACCGCGGGTACCTATGACTCGGCCAACGCCGGCGCACGGACCGTCAGCACGACGCTTGCGGCCGGTGATTTCACGGCCACCGGTGGCGTGAACCTGGGCAACTACATCCTTCCGACCTCCGCCACCGGCGTCGGGACCATCAATCCCAGGGCCCTGACCGCAGCCATCAACGGCACGCCAACGCGGGCCTATGACGGGACCGCCGCGGCGGTCCTCACCGCCGCCAACTTCGGCCTCACCGGCTTCGTCGCCGGCGAGGGGGCTACCGTCACCCGGACCGCCGGGACTTATGACGGGGTCGACGCGGGATCGCGGAACGTCAGCACAACCCTTACCGGCACTGACTTCGCCGCAGGGGCCGGGACGAACCTGAACAACTACGTCCTTCCCACATCGGCGAGCGGCCTTGGCCGGATCGACGCCCGGGCCCTGACCCTCAGCCTGTCAGGGGACTATTCCAAGACCTACGACGGTAACCGGACCGGCACCGTGGCGCCGGGGACCCTGACCCTGGCCGGCTTCGCTGCCGGCGAGGGCGGCTCTGTCTCCGCGGCTTCGGGCAGCTACGACTCCGCTGACGCCGGGGCCCGGATCTTCTCGGTCCTGGTCGCCCAGTCCGACTATGTCCTGACCGGCGGAGCGAAGGCTTCGAACTATGTCCTGCCGACCTCCGCCAGCCTTGCGGCCACGATCAACCGCCGTGTGCTGAGCGCAGACATCACCGGTTCGCCGACCCGGACCTACGACGGAACCAACGTGGCCACCCTCACCGCCGCGGATTTCCGGCTGACCGGCTTTGTCGCGGGGCAGGGCGCTTCCGTCACCCAGACCCGCGGGACCTACGCCTCGGCCGACGCAGGCCAGCGGGCCGTTACCGCCGGACTGGGTGCCGGTGACTTCACCGCCCAGGGCGATACCCGCCTGTCGAACTACATCCTGCCGACCACCGCCGCAGGCGTCGGCCGGGTCAGCCCTGCGGTCCTGACGGCCTCGATCGTCGGCAATCCAACCAAGGCCTTTGATGGAAATACCTCCGCCACCCTGAACACCGGTAACTTCGCGCTTTCGGGACTCGTCAGTGGACAGAGTATCGCCGTGACCCAGACCTCGGGGACCTACGATGCGGAGACCCCGGGTGCGCGGACGGTCACAGCCGGGCTCCTCGGCGGGAACTTCGTCCCCGCGGTTGGGGTTAGCCTTTCCAACTATGTGCTTCCCACCCTGGCAACCGGTGCGGGAACCATCAACGCGAGCACCTCCGGTGACCCCGTGAAGGACATCCTCGTAGGCCTGGGCGTGCCCGAGGATGAGGCGAATGCCACTTCGCAGCAGGCCGCATTCGCCGGTGGTACGCCGAGGGTCTACATCCCCTTCCCGGCGCCCGGGTCCCTCTCGACCCTGCGCTCCAACGGGCTTGCCGTCCTTCCGGGAATCCTTGACGGACAGTCCGGTCGGTCGGCCTCAGGGCTTCAGTCCGGCCTGTCTACGGTTGAGAGTGGAGCCCCGGTTATCAACGTAAGCGACTCCATCCTGCTCCAGGGGTCCCGTAGCAAGCGCTGGACAATCTTCGTCCCCATGGCGTCGGGGCCTGCTGGTCAAGACGCAGGGGACAGGTAGCCGTGTCCCCCCCGCGTACCGGAGCCACCCGAGTCTTCCTTCGGCTGCTAACCCTAATGGCGCTTAGCCATGCTGTCTTGGCGGGCGCAGCTACGGCCCAGAACTATCCCAAGGTGGCGCCCCGGCTTCCCGAGGCTGCGCCGCCGGCCCAGGTGGCTCCGCCTGCGGGGTCCGATGCGTCCCGCGACCGTCGCCCTGACGCCGCCGACCCGGTCCTGCTGCCGGAGCTCAAGGGCGTGGTCTTCGTCGACGGACCCTTCGCCCTGAAGCGCGACGGGCTCGCCGCAGACGCCGCCGGCGAGCGCGGGGTCTCCGTGGGAGCCCTCGAGGACCTTGATGCCGAAGACTTCCGGGCCGCTGTTGCCCCCTATGTCGGCCGCCCGCTTCTGCTGTCTGACCTCGATGAAATCCGGAATCTGGCGCGGGCCCAGTATGTCAAGGCGGGCAAGCCCTTCCTCGACGTCTCCGCCCCGCCCCAGAACGTGACATCCGGTGTCGTGCAGATCGTGGTGACCCAATATCGTCTGGGCGCAGTCACGGTCTCCGGGGCCAACCACTTCTCCGACGATGTCATCCGGCGTCCCCTGACCCTCAAGGAGGGTGATCGCCTCTCTCTTGCCGTGATCGAGGAGGAACTCGACCGCCTCAACGAGAACCCCTTCGTCAGCGTCAACGCCGTCTTCCAGCCGGGCAAGGCGACCGGCGAGACAGACCTGGTTCTGCAGGCCACGGACCGGACGCCGTTGCGCGTCTACGCCGGGGTCGACAACCGTGGATTCCGCCAGCTCGGCCTCTGGCAATACGAGGCGGGGGTGAACTGGGGTAACGCCTTTGGCGCCGGACACATCCTTTCCTATCAGCTGACACGGTCCTTCGAAGGCCGCTTCACCGCCCATTCGGCCAGCGGTGTCTTCGGCATCGCCCCGAAGAGCAAGCTACTGGTCTTCGGGAGTCACTCCACAGTCCGGCCGAGGATCGCCGAGGGCTTCGATAATGTGGGCCATTCCGGCCAGGCCAGCGCCCGCTTCTCTCGCAACCTGCCACGCCTGGCGGGTGTGAACAGCAGCCTGCAGGCTGGCTATGACTACAAGTTCACTGACAACAATCTCGAGTTCGCCGGGGTCGAGGTCATCGACACGGCGATCGAGGTCCACCAGTTCCCGGTGAACCTGATCCTCAACCTGACGGACAGCTTTGGGCAGACCACCATCTCCAACGACCTGGTCTTCAGCCCGGGTGACCTGTCCGACAAGAACACCGACGCTGCCTTCGAGACGCTCGTCCCCGGTGCCAAGGCAAACTACGTCTACGACCGCCTGTCCGTCACGCGGACCACCCGCCTGCCCCGAGACATTGCCTGGGTCGTCCGCGGCTCCGTCCAGGTCGCGACCGGCAACCTTCCGAACAGCGAGCAGATGGGTGGCGGCGGGGCCGGGAGCGCAAGGGGCTACTATTCGGACACGGCGGTGGGGTCGACGGGGGTGATCCTGAACACGGAGCTTCGACTGGCACCCTTCAGCCCCGCAGCCCTGTTCAGCCAGGACCCGGCCTTCGGGGACAGCCTCCAGGCGGGGGTCTTCTATGATTTCGTCGATGTCCAGCAGCCGGACCAGGTTCCGGGTGCCTCGCCGCCTGCACGACTTGAGAGCGTGGGCGTCCTCCTCAACTACTCCGCAGGTCGCAACATTGACCTCGCGATTGACGGAGGACTGCAGCTCAGGCGGGGTCCCAACGAGACCAAGAAGGGCGGCGTGATTGCCATGTCCCTCACCGTCAGCTTCTAGGAAGCCCCGCAGAAGGACGACGGGAGGATCACGATCATGGCTGACGCACGGTCTCTCTATGCAGCCCGGGTCCGCAGCGGCCTCGGCCCCGAAACTCCGGATCCGTCTGGCATCGCTTCCCCTGAACGCCTTGAGGCGGCCGAGGTCGGGCACATCGCCTTTGCGGCCCCCTGGAAGGTGGCGAGGGTCATGGACCGCTTTGCGGACCGCAGGGGCTTTGCAGTACCAGGTCCCGAGGCCTCCGGAGCGGGGGAGGCGGGGCAGGCGCCCCTTGTCGTCCCGTCGGCGCTTTTCACCGCCCTTTGGACACTTGTCGACGGGGCTGGTGGTGGACGCTCGGCTCTTGAGTTCACTCAGGCCACAGCGGCCCTCGGGACCCATCTGGACCCGGGCTTCCGGGACGCCCAGCTCGACGTCAGCCGGAATTGGCCAGGCGTCGCCGAGGCTGCCGGCCAGGGCTGGCCTGAACCCTTCACCCTTGCCCAGCTGGCCTCCGCGCCTGCCGGGTCACTGGCGTCAGAGTTCCGCACACTGATCGTCGACAACGGCTTCGATCTCGAGGTGCTCGACCGGGACGCCCTGTCCCTGCGCGACCTTCCTGCACCCCTCAACTACCTTAACGCCCGGATCCTGCAGGTCCACGACCTGTGGCATCTGGTGGGCGGATACCGGACCACCGGCCTGCACGAGATTGCCATCTCGGCCTTCCAGCTTGCCCAGTTCGGCCACGCCTATTCCGCCTGGGTCCTGGCCGTCACCCTGGCGTCAGCTTCCGTCGAACCGGTCCGGTACGGCGTGCTCTCCGGGGTCATCGCCGCCGCCTGGAGTCATGGGCGCGCCACCCCGCCCCTGCTCGGGGTGGACTGGCCCTCGGTCTGGGCGGAACCCATCGGGACCGTGCGCGAGCGTCTCGGTGTCACGGCCTTCGAGTCGCCCTGGCCCGCCGACCTGTTCGAACGGGCGGCCTGACCGCGCCCCGCCGTTGCCTCCGGCGGGCCGAGACCCTACCTTCCGCTCGAGACGCTCGAGGGCGTCAGAAACATCAGAAACTTATGACCTGGAGGGTTTCCCCATGCTCGGCAGAATGCAGGACTGGCCGCTGACCGTTGACCGGATTCTGGATCACGCCAAGGCCTGGCACGGCGACCGGGAAATCGTCTCACGGTCTGTCGAAGGTCCGATCGTCCGCACCACCTACGCCGAGGTCCATGGCCGGGCCAAGCGCGTCTCCAGCGCCCTCAAGGCTCTGGGCATCCGCCACGGCGACCGGGTTGCCACCCTGGCCTGGAACACCGCCCGGCACCTCGAGGCCTGGTACGGCATCATGGGCATCGGCGCAGTCTGCCACACCCTGAACCCCCGCCTGTTCTCGGAGCAGCTGGTCTACATCATCAATCACGCCGAGGACCGGGTCATCTTCACGGACCTGACCTTCCTTCCGATCCTTGCCCAGATCCGCGACCAGATCCCGACGGTGAAGCACTTCATCGTGCTGACCGACGAGGCGCACATGACGGACGCGCTTCCCGGCGCCCTGGCCTATGAGACCCTGGTCGCCAGCCATTCCGAGGACTGCGCCTGGGGGGGGTTCGACGAGAACAGCCCGGCGGGCCTCTGCTACACCTCGGGCACGACGGGCAATCCCAAGGGCGTCCTCTACTCACACCGCTCCAACTTCCTCCACACCCTGGTCACCGCCGGGGTGGACGTGATGGGCATGGGGGCGACCGAGACGGTGCTGCCGGTGGTGCCCATGTTCCACGCCAACGCCTGGGGCATCGCCTTCTCGGCTCCCGCCGTGGGTGCCAAGCTGGTCATGCCGGGCCCGAAGCTGGACGGTGCCTCCGTCCATGAGCTCCTGGAGGCCGAAAAGGTGACCTTCTCGGCCGCCGTGCCGACCGTCTGGCAGATGCTGCTGACCCACCTGCGCCAGACGGAGGGCAAGCTGACCTCCCTCAAGCGGGTGGTCATTGGCGGGTCCGCCGTGCCGGAGGCCATCGTCCGTGGCTTCCGCGACGAGTTCGGGGTCGACGTCACCCACGCCTGGGGGATGACCGAGACCTCGCCGCTCGGCACCCTCGCCAACCCCTCGGCCCGGGTCGCGGAGATGGACGACGAGGCCCAGCTGAAGTTCAAGCTGAAGCAGGGCCGCCCCCCCATCTGCATCGACCTCAAGCTGGTCGACGACGCGGACAAGGTCCTGCCACATGACGGCGCGACCTTCGGTCGCTTGATGGTGAAGGGGCCCTTCGTGGTCGGCCAGTACTTCAAGGGCGACGGGGGAGACGTCCTCGACCCGGACGGCTTCTTCGACACCGGCGATGTCGCGACCATTGATGGCTACGGCTACATGCAGATCACCGACCGCTCCAAGGACGTCATCAAGTCCGGCGGCGAGTGGATCAGCTCCATCGAGATCGAGAACATAGCGGCAGGCCACCCCAAGGCCGAACTCGCCGCCGTGATCGGCGTGGCGCATCCCAAGTGGGACGAACGGCCCCTGCTTCTGGTCAAGCTCCGCACGGGCGAGACGGGGACCAGGGACGAGTTCCTCAAGTTCCTCGAGGGCAAGATTGCCAAGTGGTGGACGCCGGATGACGTCGTCTTCGTGGACGACATTCCCCTGGGGGCCACGGGCAAGATCGACAAGAAGCTGATCCGCCAGCGGATGGCGGACTACCGGCTGCCGACAGCGGGCTGAGTCCAGGGCCTGGCGGCGGAGTCTTGATCTTGATCAAGGCGCCGCCGTCTTCGGCGGGCAGGATGGGGAGGTCAGAAGGAGTGACCCCATGCCCCATCTTCCCCCCGCCGAGCAGGCCTATCTACTGACCGTCCTCTGCGCCTTCGCCGTTTTCATTCTCGCACTGGGCGGCATCTCGACCCCCATCATGCTGGGCCGCAAAGACCCGAAGTCCCGGAGTTGAACCTCAGGGCCGGCGGTAGGTCGCGGCCGGACCGGGTTCGCCGTCGCAGGTCAGGACCCCCCGGCGCACCAGGTCGATAGCGTGCCCGAGCAGGGAGTTCGCTGCCGCCGGGTGCAGGCGCTTGTCCACCGCGGCGTAAAGATCCGGCACCATGTCGGCGATCCGGCCCACCCCCCTGTCCACGCAGGCCAGGAACTGGGCCTCGCGGCCACGCCTGTGCGCAGCGTAGGCGGCGATGAAGGGCGCAACGTCCGTGATCGGCGGCCCGTGGGTCGGCCACAGGATGTCGAATTCGCGGTCCGCGACCTTTTGCAGGCTCTCCATGTAGGCGGTCATGTCGCCGCCCGGCGGCGAGACCACCGTGGTCGACCAGCCCATGATGTGATCCCCTGAGAACAGGGCATTCTCCTCATGAAGGGCATAGCAGATGTGATTGAGGGTGTGGCCGGGGGTGGCGACCGCCTCCAGGGTCCAGCCCGGCCCGCGGATCACTTCGCCCCCGCGCACCACGATCTCGGGGCGGAAGCCCTCGTCCTCGTCGGCCTCGACGACAATGCCGTCCGCCGCGCCGATCCGGGAGGGCGGGCAGCCGTGGATCCGGGCGCCTGTCCGGGCCTTGAGGGGCGCGGCGAGGGGGGAGTGGTCGGAATGGTGGTGGGTGATCAGGATGTCGGTGATGGTCTCGCCCGCGGTGGCGGCGAGGATGGCCTCGAGGTGGTCGTCCAGGTCCGGGCCGGGGTCGATGACCGCCACCTGTCCCCTGCCGATGATGTAAGTGCCCGTGCCCAGGAAGGTGAAGGGGCCGGGGTTGTTCGCCACCACCCGCCGGATGAGGGGCGAGACTTGGTCGCAGGCGCCGTATTCGAAGGTGATGTCCTTGACGAAGGGGATCATGGCCAGGCTCACATGGGTCGCGGAAGGACGGACGACAGATCGTAGCCTGCGCCGGCGGCGAGGGCGACGAGGGACTCCCGGTCATGGTCCCCGGCCCGCAGGGACCCCAGGGCCCAGGCGGTGACCGAGCGTGTCCCGGACCGGCAGTAGGCCAGCACGGGGCCCGGCGAGGTGGCGACGGCAGCGAAGACGGCATCGGCGGTCTCGGCCGAGGGCATGCCCGCGAAGGGGAGGTACACGAACTCCAGGCCCGCCGCCTGGGCCGCCGCCTTCATTGCGGCGCCGGAAGGCTGGTCGGAGGACTCGCTGTCCGGCCGGTTGCAGACCACCCGGACAAACCCCTCCGAAGCGGCCCGGTCGAGGTCGCCGGGCTGCAGCTGGGGCGACACGGACAGGCGCTCCGACACGCGGTGGAACTCGGACATGGACTGGACCCTCCTCGGAACCCGCGCCAGGAAGCCGGGCGGGTGCGTTGACATCATCGGGGGGGGATGGAAGTTTCGCAATCGTCAGGCCCCTAAAAAACCCTCGCCCCCGGCTTTCCCCCATGTTGCGCTTCATCGCCCGTCGACTGCTAGTGGCCGGGCCGACCCTGCTGGTGGTGATTACCCTGGCCTTCTTCATGATGCGGGCCGCGCCCGGCGGGCCCTTCGACACCGAGCGCCGCCTGCCGCCGGCGGTGGAGCAGAACCTGAAGGCCCGGTACGGCCTCGACCGCCCTCTCGGCGAGCAGTACCTCGCCTATCTCAAGGGCGTGGTGCGTGGGGACTTCGGGCCCTCCCTGAAATATCCCGACAAGTCGGTAGCCGACATCCTGACCCAGAACGCGCCGGTCAGCCTGCGCCTGGGTCTGGCGGCCCTGATCCTGGCCCTGGCGACGGGGGTCAGCCTGGGCGTCCTGGCCGCCCTGCGGCGAAACGGTCTCCTGGACATCGGCGCCATGGGCCTGGCCGTGCTGGGCGTCTGCGTGCCCACCTTCGTCACCGCCCCCCTGCTGATCCTGCTGTTCGGCTCGACCCTGCAATGGTTGCCCAATGGCGGCTGGAACGGCGGCGCCCTGCCCAACATGGTCCTGCCGGTGATCGTCCTGGCCCTGCCGCAGGCGGCCATCATTTCGCGCCTGACCCGGGCGGGGATGATCGAGGCCCTGGCCGCCGGGCACGTGCGGACGGCCCGGGCCCGGGGCCTGCCGGAGTGGGCGGTCGTCCTGCGCCATGCCCTGCGCCCGGCCCTGACGCCCCTGGTCAGCTATCTCGGCCCCGCCGCCGCGGGCCTGCTGACGGGGTCCCTGGTCGTCGAGAAGATCTTCAACCTGCCGGGCCTGGGGAAGTTCTTCGTCATCAGCGCCCTGCAGCGGGACTATACCGTCGTGATGGGCATGATCGTCGTCTATGCGGGCCTGGTCCTGTTCCTGAACCTCTTGGGCGACCTCCTGCTGGCGGTTGTCGATCCCCGGGTGCGCCTGACATGACCGAGACCGTCCTGACGGCCCGACCCGCCGCCCGCGGCCGCAGCCTGACCGATGACGCCATCGCCCGGCTGCTCGCCAACAGGGCTGCCACCGCCAGCCTGGTGGTGCTGGTCCTCCTGACCCTCTTCGCCCTGCTGGGCCCGGCCCTGACCCCCTGGCCCTACGACCAGGTCAACAAGTCGGACGTCTGGGTCCCGCCCCTGACCAACGGCCACCTCCTGGGGACCGACGCCCTGGGCCGGGACCTGCTGGCGCGCCTGGCCATGGGCCTGCGGGTCTCCCTGGCGATCGGCCTCGTGGCCACCCTGGTCTCGCTCCTGATCGGTGTCGCCTGGGGGGCGACCGCCGGCTATCTCGGGGGGGTGGTGGACGAGGCCATGATGCGGATCGTCGATGTCCTCTACGCCCTGCCGTTCATCTTCTTCGTCATCCTGCTGATGGTGGCCTTCGGGTCGAACATCCTGCTGATCTTCGTGGCCATCGGTGCCGTGGAGTGGCTGACCATGAGCCGCATCGTCCGCGGCCAGACCCTCTCCTTGAAGCAGAAGGAATTCATCGAGGCGGCCCGGGCTGCAGGCCTGGGGCGCCTGGGCGTGGTGGTCCGGCACATCATCCCGAACCTCCTGGGGCCGGTGGCGGTCTACGTGACCCTGACCATCCCGGCGGTCATCCTGGCCGAGAGCTTCCTGTCCTTCCTCGGCCTTGGCGTACAGCCCCCCATGGCCTCTCTCGGGACCCTGATCTCGGCGGGGGCGCAGGACATGGAGATGGCGTGGTGGCTGCTGGTCTTCCCGTCCCTGGCCATGGCCGCCACCCTGGCCGCCTTCAACTTCATCGGCGACGGCCTGAGGGACGCCCTGGACCCCAAGGACCGCTGAGGCCTATTCCTCGCGGCGGGCGCGGAAGGAGCGCTGGCCGTCTATGCTCATCAGATAGCTGCCGAGGGCGGCGGACTTGATCGCCACGCGGGATCCCGGCCGGGGCTCGCGCACCAGGCTCTCGGTGTCCGTCTGACGCCAGACGGCGCCGTTCTCAAGTTTAAGAATCCACTTGCCATCCGCCCCCTGGCGAGCCTCCTTCAGGACCGACTCCACCCGATCAAGCTTCTCCGTGCCCTCGGCCTTGTCGAACAGGGCGAGGGAGGGCAGGGCGAAGCCGAAGGCCTGGCGGCGGACCTCCCCGGCCTGCTTGCGGTCCACCACCACGATCTCGCCGGTCTTCTCGGCCTCGTCGAGGCGCCCGGCCGCCGAGTCGTAGCAGGCGAGGCGGGCGGCAGGGTCGGAGACGGCGCGACAGGCGCTGAGGGCTTCCAGGGCTCCGGCCCGACGATCGTTGAGGCTGGCCGGGGGTTTGGGCGCAGCCTGGGCGGCCATCGTGACGGCAAGGACGGCCAGGGCCGGCAGTAGGGGCAGCGTACGGGCTTGCCAAAGTGCGCCGCGATCGCGGATCTGAGTCCCTGAAGTCATCCTGGTCACTCCGCGAGCTCTGGTGGCTGCCACGCTATCCCAGGCCCGGCATGGCCTCAATCACCTCCGGGTTGCAGAACGGGGGCGTTTCTGTGGCTATTTTACGACAGTCCTGGCGAGACCGCCTGTCTGGAGCGGGTTCACCGTTGACCCTTCCCCCACGTCGCCACAAAAACATCGCAACCGAATCCGCGTCGCGGGCTTGGGACCCTTGCGTTTATCGATTCACGGGGCTGGCGAAACACCGGCCTTCCGTTGGAGGATCAAGACCTTGACAATGAAATCCATGCGGCAGCGCCTGCTGGCCACTTCCATGATCTGCGGTGCCGCCCTGCTGGCGACCCAAGCCCAGGCCCAGGGTGCCAATGAGGTTCAGGAAGTGGTCGTCACCGGATCGCGCATCCAGACGCCCGGTATCCAGTCAGCCAGTCCAATTGTGACCATCAATGCCGAGCAGATTCGCCAGCAGCAGACCCCGGAAGCGGAAAAAATCCTCCGCCTCCTGCCGACAGCGGTTCCCGGTGACGGCGACGCGGTGAACAACGGCACCGCCGGCGTAACCACGGTCAACCTCCGCGGCATGGGGGCCCAGCGCAACCTGGTCCTGCTCAACGGCAAGCGGATGACGCCCTACAATATCGGTGGGGCCGTTGACCTCTCGCAAATTCCGACCGCGCTCCTGGAGCGCGTCGACGTGATCACCGGCGGCGCCTCCGCCGTGTACGGTTCGGACGCCATCTCTGGTGCCGTGAACTTCATCACCAAGTCGAACTTCGAAGGCTTTGAAGCCGACGCCAACTACTCCCAGACGGGCGAAGGCGACGGCAAGATCGTCTCCACCGCCTTCACCGTCGGTGCTAACAGCGGCGACGGTCGCGGCAACGCCGTGGTCAGCGTCAACTACTCCAAGCGCGACGGCGTTCTCTTCGCGGCGCGTCCGCTGGGCCAGCTCGGCATCGTGACGGCTAATGGTGCCAACCTAGGCGCTTCCGCACCGCCAGCACCGCCCGCTGGCTGCGGAGGCCCTGGATCAGTGGCGTCCGGTGGTTCGACCACGACGGTCCCCACTCGCACCCAGATCACCGGCGTGGGCACCACAGCTGGCCAGTTCCGTGACGACGGCTCGCTGGGCTCCAACTGCTCGGTCTTCAACTTCAACCCCTTCAACTACTACCAGACCCCGCAGGAGCGTTGGGGCGGTTCGGCCTTCGCCAACTACCAGGTGACTGACAACGTCGAGGCCTACGCCAACCTGCTCTACTCCAAGACGGAAGTGCGTCAGCAGATCGCCCCCTCGGGCATCTTCGGCAACTCCTTCTTCGTTCCTCTCGGCAATCCCTACCTTCAGGCTTCCGCCCGCAACACGCTGATCACTCAGGCGAATGCTGCTCGGGTCGCCGGCTCCTTGCCAGCCGCCAACTGGCGGGACCTGAACGCCAACGGCGTTGTGGACGCTTCCGACGATCTCAGCCTCGTCATCCGCCGCCGAACCGGCGAATTGGGCGAGCGCTCCAGCACCTACCAGAACAACACCTTCCAGTTTAACGCAGGCCTCCGTGGCGAACTGGGCGATTCCTGGGACTGGGATGCCTTCGTGCAGCAGGGTCAGTCCGACCGGGTCAGCATCGCGGCCGGCTATACCAATGTCACCAATTTCGGCAACGCGCTGAACGCGGTCACGGGTCCGGATGGCAAGCCGGTCTGCCGCTCAGGTGGCTCCTGCGTGCCTGTCAACGTGTTCGGCGGTTACGGTACCATCACGCCTGACATGGCGAGCTATGTCGGTGCCGTCGGCATCGAGAAGCAGAGCTACCGCCAGACGATCGTCGGTGGTTCGGTCAGCGGCTATGCTGACGCGATCAAAATTCCGACCGCTGCGCTTCCGGTCCAGTGGAGCTTCGGCGCTGAGTATCGTGAGGAAGTTGGTGAGACCACTCCGGATGAGTGCCTGAAGCTGGCCCCGGCTAGCTGCCTGGGCGGCGCCGGCGGCAATACCCTGCCCATCAAGGGCGGCTTCGACGTCTACGAACTCTTCGGCGAAACCATCATCCCGATCTTCTCCGACGTGGCCTTCGCCAAGTCTCTGGAAGTCGAACTGGCCCTTCGTTTCTCGGATTATAATCCCTCCGGTGCGAACACGACCTGGAAGGCAGGCGTGAACTGGGAGCCGGTCGAAGGCCTCCGCTTCCGTGCCATGCAGCAGCGCGCAGTCAGGGCACCCAACGTGGGTGAACTGGCGGCTCCGCTGGTGTCGGGCCTGCGGAACGCGGTCCTTGACCCCTGCTCGGTGGCCAACGCTTCCGTTCTGGCTGGCAACCCGACCCTCCGGGCCCGCTGCATCTCCACCGGGATGACTCCTGCCCAGGTCGGTACCGTCCAGGACATCGTTTCTGGGCAGATCAGCACCTTTGAGGGCACTAACCTCGCCCTGCTGCCCGAGCCGGAATCTGCGGACACCACCACCGTGGGCTTCGTCTGGACGCCAGACTACATCCCGGTCGTGTCGCGGCCCTACTTCTCCGTCGACTACTACAAGATCCGGGTGGACGACTGGATCGGCACTTATCAGGCTCAGGAAGTCCTCGACGCCTGCTATAACGGCGGCGTGCCTGAGCAGTGCTCCAAGGTTATCCGTATCAACGGCGATTTGGCCTCACCGGCTTCGGGCATCCAGCTCTATACCCAGAACCTCGACTACCTCGAAACTGAAGGTGTCGAACTGAGCGCCGGGTTCAGCCTGGGTCTTGAGGACGTTGGTGGTGATGAAAGCTGGGGCCGTCTGCAGTTCAGCTTGAATGCCAACTACTACATGACCAACGAGTCTCGGTCTGATCCGACAATCCCGAAGATCGATTGCCTCGGATACTATGGCACCTCCTGCGGCAACCCCACCCACCAGCTGCGCTGGGTGCAACGCACCAACTGGGAATCCGGCCCCTTCTCGCTCGGCTACCAGTGGCGCTATCAGGACGAAGTCTCGATCGAAGAGACCCAGAAGCCCGACACCTTCCCGCAGTTCCAGTCGATTGAGGCCTACAACTACGTCGACCTGTTCGGCTCCTGGGCGATCAACGACGCATATCGTCTGAGCGCGTCTGTGAAGAACGTCTTCGAGGAAGAGCCCCCGATCGTTGGTAACGAGGCGGCCACCACCTCCGCCAACAGCGGCAATACCCTGCCCTCGAACTACGACACCCTGGGCCGGGTCTTCGCCGTGGGCCTGAACGTCCGGTTCTAATCCTGCCAGGGATGAGATCCATGGGGGGCGGCGGATTTCTCCGCCGCCCCCTTTTCTTTGTCTTCAGGAGCCGAGAGCATGGCGGTGATGGCATGGGCTGAGGCGGCTCGGGCTGCGGCGAGAACTGGCCGCTGGACGGAAGCCGAGACCCTCTGGCGGCAGGTCCTGGGGGCTGACGCCCGTCACCCGGAAGCTCTCTATAGCCTCGGCGTGCACGCACTTCAGGCCGGGCGGACTGAGGAGTCCGTCGATTTCCTTTCCCGAGCCTGCAATGTCGCGCCCCAGGAGTCGATAGTCTGGGTCTTTCTCAGCACCGCCCTGCGGACCGCCGGGCGCCCTGACGCGGCCTGGGAGGCGATCCAGAGCGCCCTTGTCGCGGACCCTTACTCGCTTCCCGCGCTGCTCTCCCGCGCCGCACTGCTCGAGGAGACACAGGGGCCGGCTGAGGCCCTGGTGAGTTATCGTAACGCCCTGAAGGTAGCCCCGCCGTCCCAGCACTGGCCCCCCCACCTCCGGGAGCAGCTGGAGCATGCCTCCCGCCTCGTGGAGGCCGAGACCAGCGCCTACCAGGACTATCTTCTCCAGACCCTGGACGGACTGATCCGCCAGGGTCACCCGGGGGATCGTCCCCGCTGGCGGGAGGCCTTGTCCATCATGGCCGGCGCCAGCCGCCCCTACCTCTCCGACGCCAACCAGCTCTATGTGCCAAGGCTGCCCGCCATCCCCTTCTTCACCCGGGACCATTTCCCCTGGATCGAGGCGCTGGAAGCCCAAACCGACCTGATCCGCCAGGAGTTGGAGGCCGCTCTTGAGCGGGCTCGGGACGCCTTTACGCCCTACATCACCTACGCGCCTGGCCAGCCGGTGAACCAGTGGGGGGAGCTCAACCACTCCGATCGCTGGAGCACCCTTGACCTCTGGAAGAGTGGCTCTCCAGTCACCGGCAACCAGCAGCTCTGCCCGGGAACCACGATGGCCCTTTCGGAAGTGGACCTCGCGCAGATCGAGGGCCTCTGCCCGAACGTCATGTTCTCCGCCTTGGCGCCGCGAACCCGCATCCCGCCCCACCACGGGGAGACCAACGCCCGTGTGATCGCCCACCTGCCGCTTGTGGTGCCTGAGAACTGCGAGTACCGCGTCGGTTTTGACCGCATCCAGTGGAAGCCGGGCGAGGTCATCGTCTTTGACGATACCCTAGAGCACGAGGCCTACAACGGTAGCGATCTCCTCCGTACCGTCCTGATCTTCGACGTGTGGAACCCGCTCCTGTCGCAGGACGACCGGGAGATCGTACTCGCCATGGCTGCCGCCGCCCGCAGCTATGGTGTCGGCTAAATCCCGCGGTCCGTCAGGGCGCAAGCTGGGGCGTCCTCACCGCCGCGGAACCCGCCGGCCTGCGGCTCCAGGCCATTTCATCCAGGATCGCTTCCGCCCGGGGGTCGCCCAGGATCCAGGCCGTCGCCGCCAGGCTACGCGCCGAGGTCGCCGAGATTCCGAACATTCGGCTGATGGCCTCGAAGGGCGTGCCTTCCGAGGCCATCCACTTCAGGCGCAGCTCCTGGTTCGTACCGGACAGGGCCCGGGCCCGGTCCACGGCGTCGTAGAAGCCGCCGATCTGGTCAACCAGGCCCAGCTCCCGGGCCTGGGCCCCGGTCCAGACCCGTCCCTTGGCAATGGCCTCGACCCGCTCGACGGGCAGGCGGCGGCCCTCGGACACCCGTCCGATGAAGCGGGCGTAGATCTGGTCCATCCAGCGGGCGAAGGCGGCGCGCTGGCTCTCCGTGAGGCCGGATCCCAGGGCAAAAGCGGAGGCGTAGTCGGAGCCCACCCCCACCTGCCGCAGGTCGACCCCGAACCGGGCCAGGGCCTCGCCGACGGCGAACTTGCCGCCAAAGACGCCGATGGACCCGGTCAGGGTCGTGGGTTGGGCCACGATGGCCGACGCGCCCGAGGCGATCCAGTAGCCGCCAGACGCTGCATAGGGCCCCATGGAGACCACGACGGGCTTCCCTGCCGCCTTTGCGCCTTCGATGGCCCGGCGGATCTGCTCCGAGGCGGTGTCAGAGCCCCCGGGGGAGTTCACCCTCAGCACGATGGCCTTCACGTCCTTGTCCTTCACGGCGTCGTTCAGGGTCTCCTCGAGGAGGTCGGAATAGATCGCGTCCCCGGAGGCAAAGGGATTGGAGCCGCCGTCGCCCCCCGTGATGATGCCGCCCTCGGCGGCGATCACGGCGATGGCCGGTCCCATGGATGGGCCAATGTCATGCACGCTGCGGGCATAGGCACCGATGTCACGGAACACAGCGTCCTTGCCGGCCCTGTCGGACAACTGCTTGCGGGCAGAGTCGAGATAGTCGACCCGGTCGATCAGGTTGAGCCGGAGGGCGTCCTCAGCCATCAGCGGGCCGGACTCCAGAGACGCCTTCAGGCTGGCGGGAGTCTGTCGGCGGTCGGCGGCAGCCCGGTTGATCGCCGTGCCGTAGATCGACTCCAGCATGGACTGGGTCGCCTCCCGGTGGGCGGGTGTGTAGTCGGACTGCAGGTAGCCGTTGACGGCGTTCTTGAATTCCTTGCGCTGCTCGTAGTCGGCGCGGACCCCATAGCGATCGAAGAAGCGCTTCAGGAAGATGTCCTCAGACGCCAGGCCGGTGGCCTGCAGGGAGGATCCGGGCTGCATCCAGACCTGGCCGCCCGCTGCCGCCAGCATGTAGGTCGAGGGCGTGGCGCCCGCAGGATAGAGGCCCTGGCTGAAGACGATCACCGGCTTGCCGGTCTTGCGGAAGCGGCGCAGGGCGTCGGAGATCTCGTCGGCCGTGGCGGGCGCCATGCCGGACTCGGGCAGGCGCACCAGGAGGCCGCGGACATGGTCGTCCGTCTCGGCCTTGCGGAGGGTGGCGATGATCCGCATCGCGGACAGGGTGGGTTGCCCGAAACTGGCGAAGGGGTTGGCCCGGTCCTGGTCGGTGATCTCCTGCCTCAGGTCGAGCTCGACCACTGTCCGTGCAGGAACGGGCTCGGGCCGCGAGGCCCCCGCCGCCAGGACGATCAGCAGGAAGGGCACGCCCACGAGGAACAGCAGCAGACCGGCGAAGACGCCAGCCATGGTCAGGAGGAACTGTTTCATTGCGGATCCCGGGGGCGGTGTAGGGATTCAGACCCTAACCCGGGACAGACGGCACGCCAATGGACGCGGAGCCGGTTCCGACGTCGGATCGATCGGCTCAGAGGGCGTGGAGGAAGACGAATACCCGAGAGAAGTCCCCCTGGCGGGCGGCGGCGTCGTGGACCCAGAAGTAAAGACGTCCCCGCCGCATCCACTCCAGACCGGCGGCCGGATCGCTGTCGACCTGCAGGAAAAGTCGCCAGTGGCGGGCGGCTGAAATCGTCTCGGCGGTGATCTCGTCGGGATCGAAGGTCCGGACGTCGCCCGTCCCGGCGGTCGCCGCTGCGCACTGGATCTCCATGTCATCCCCCTGAAGGATACCTGGGTACCCGCCGATCTGATGGGCGGGCTCCGGCGACAACATCTCCAGAACCGCCGCCTCCAGGGTCAGGGTCTCAGCCTTGGTCAGGGACTTCCAGTCGAACGCGATGCGCTCGTCGGCATAGGACATTCGCGGGGTCGACATCAGGGGAAAGGCGGCGATCCGGCTTCGCGGTCGCAGGTCATCCGGCGGTGCGACAGGTCTTGAAGGGGCTGTCTCCAGGCGGACGACGCAGGCGCCAGGTTGCTCGGGCTGGAAGTCCTGGGGGCGGTCGCCCATGTCGAGGAAGACCTGGAGCCAGCCTTCAGCCGGCAGCCAGTCAGGCCCTCCCGCCGCGTGCACCTCCTGCAGGTCGATGCGCGCCAGGCAGGCCATGGGCCTGTCCCGGAACCTGGGCCAGTCGCCGGAAACGTCCGCCTCGCCCCCCAATCGGGTCCGTCCCTCGCCGCCGGGAACGAGATGCAGGCAGGGCTGAGCCTCGGCATGAATCTGGTCGAGGATGCCCTGGACCCGTTCGGTCGGCGGCGCGATCGCCTGCGGCCTGCCCCCGAAAAGCCCACCCAAGAAGCTGAAGACGCCCGCCATTACGGTTTCCCTTATTGATCCTGTCCCTGCGACTTTTCGTTCCCATTCTGTTCGAATTGCGGCGAGGGGCATGGAAGCTGCCGGTCACGGCATGCACGCGTGATCGTTACAGTCTCGGGGGGGAGGGAAAATGGTCGGAGTGGCAGGATTTGAACCTGCGACCCCCGCGTCCCGAACGCGGTGCTCTACCAGACTGAGCCACACTCCGACTTGGGAAGCCGGCTTATAGAGGACGTGATGACGGGCCGCAAGCGAGGCCGGGGGCGTTGCATCCGGCCCGGCCTTGGGCTATTCCCACGCCCTCGCGCGGCCCATCTGCGTCGCCGTTCCTGCTGGGGAATGGTGTAATGGTAACACAGCGGTTTTTGGTACCGTCATTCTA
>CAIWHQ010000116.1 GCA_903912465.1 uncultured Alphaproteobacteria bacterium
CCGCAGGGCCGGCCGGATCCGAGGGTGCGCTGGCTTCGGAACGCTCAAGCAATCC
Organism: uncultured Alphaproteobacteria bacterium; assembly: GCA_903912465.1. Lineage (GTDB taxonomy): Bacteria > Pseudomonadota > Alphaproteobacteria > Caulobacterales > Caulobacteraceae > Phenylobacterium. The sequence continues at coordinate 56 of CAIWHQ010000116.1, forward strand.
AGCCGCTTCCGAGGCCGGCGAGGGAAACCCCGACCAGGATGACCTGGTCGCCATTGCCCATGTCGACCAACACGTCGGCGCCGACCTGGGTGATGGTCCGCGACGGACCGCCATCCAGCACCAGCCGGTCGCCCTCGGCGTAACTGAAGTCGGTTATGCGGTCGATGGCCGCGCCGGCCAGGCTGTGGAAGATGTCCGCCCCGGCGCCGCCGCTGATCGTGTCATTGCCCTTGTCGCCCCAGATCCAGTCGTCCCCGGCCCCGCCCAGGATGGTGTCGTCGCCCTGGCCGCCGCGCACCCAGTCGTTCCCGGCCCCGCCGTCGACCGTGTCATTGCCCATATTGCCGTAGACGATATCGAAGGCCGCATCGCCAAAGATCAGGTCGTTGTCCTTGCCACCGACGACCCAGTCCTCGCCGTCGTTCCCGTGCAGGGTGTCATTGCCCATATTGCCGTTGATGTCGTCGAAGCCCGTGCCGCCGGAAACGGAATCGTCGCCAGCGTCGCCGCGCAGGTAGTTGTATCCGGAGGCGTAGCTGATGACGTCATTGCCCTCGAGGCCGTAGACCGTCTCGCCACCGGTCCGGCTGATGGTGTCGGCGCCCGTGGACCCGCGGATGTGGTCCCACTCCACCACGAAGTAGAGGCTGTTGGCGGGGTTCACGTCGTTCCACTTGTAGGCCACGCCGATGCCGCCCGAGGGCTGGGGCCAGGACTGAAGGCCAAAGGCCATGGCGTCCTGTGCGCCGCCGTAGTCGTCTGGCTCCGCGCCCAGGGCACCGGCGCCCCAGTTGAAATAGCCCGAGGTGACCAGGGTCCCGTCGCCCCAGCGCCAGGTCCCCTCGACGTCGGCATCCGAGCCGCCGAGCCAGAGGTAACGGGCCCCGCCGCCGTCGGAGGCGTAGGGCGCCGTATCCAGGCCCGTCTCTACCTGGGTCATGGTGACCAGGGCCTGGTTCTCAATGGCGCTGGTGATGTAGGCCAGATGTCCGCTCTGGCTCTCCGCCCAAGCCTTCGCCGCTGACCAGGTCATGGCGGTCTTGACGATCTCGTAGGTGTGGCCCGCGTAGTAGTATTTGCCCAAGGTCTTCGCTCCCAGCGTCTAGAGGACTCCACAGAGACCGGCGCGGGTTAAGGCGATCCCAACCGTCAGGCTTTACGCCGGTTTCACCACGCTGGCCTCTCCCAGCACGTTCCAGCCGGCGAAGCGTGGGACCTTGGGCAGGTAGGCGCTTTCGGCCCCTTCGGTGGAAAAGCCGGCACCTTCGAGGAGGGGCAGGATCGGGCGGGTCAGGCGGCAGCCGCCGGCCAGGCGCTTCCAGACCGGTTCGATCCGCCCCTGCCAGCGGGCCACCTCGGCGTCGGGGGCGAGGCCATGCTCGCAATAGAAGATGCGCCCGCCCGGCCTGAGTACCCGCCGGGCCTCCGCCAGGGCTTGTTCGGGGGAATGCACCGAGCACAGGGTGAAGGTGCAGACCAGGCTGTCGAAGCTGTCCGTCTCGAAGGGCAGGTCCTCGGCCACTCCGGGCAGGATCTCGACCTTCAGGCCCTCGGGGCGCGGCGCGGCCTCGGCCAGGGCGCGGAGCTCCGCCGCCGGATCGACCCCGCTGACCGAGGTCACCCGGGCCGGATCGTAGAAGGCCAGGTTGAGCCCCATGCCCACGCCCAACTCGAGGACGCGGCCCTCCGCCCGGGGGACCAGGCGCGACCTCTGGTGCATCATCTGCGGCCCCGAGCAGGCGCAGGCGAGGAATTTCGGCAGGATGTTCCGCTCGTACCAACTCGCCATCGGTGTCCCCTCCGGGTCAGACAGGCCTACAATGCCCCTGACCCGACCCTTTCGCCAAGGGATCAGGCGGCGGCGGAGGCGTCCAGTTGGGGCTGGGCCAGGGTCTCGCGGACCACCTGCAGCAGCTGGTCCGGCTTCATCGGCTTCTCGACGACGCCGTTCATGCCGGCGCCGAGGTAGCTGGCGGTCTCATCGGCATCTGCATTGGCGGTCAGGGCGATGATCGGAATGTGGCCGATGGGCTTGGGCATGGCGCGAATTTTCCGGGTGGCGCCCACCCCGTCCAGGCGCGGCATGCGGATGTCCATGAGGATCAGGTCGAACCGGCCGGTTGCGGCGGCCTCGACGGCCGCCTCCCCGTCTTCCGCAGGCTCGGTGGTACAGCCGAACATGCTGCAGAGGGTCTCAGCCACCATGCGGTTGGTTGCATTGTCATCGACAACGAGGATGTGGGCAGCGCGGTCGGCGCTCTTGATCTCGGCGGGACGCTCGGGCGGACGGTCGGCGCGGAAGGCGAAGCTCAGGGTCTCGCCCTGCCCCGGATTCTGCAGAATGCGGGCCCGGCCGCCCAGTCGCCGCAGGATGTGGCGCCCGAGCATGAATCCCAGGGCGGCCTCGAGGCCGAACATGTCCTCGATCTCGCGGACGTCGACCTCGGTATCGGTCCGCAGTCCGGTCCGGGAAGACCGGACCCGGCCCTCGAGGACCAGGCAGTCGCCGCTCTCACGGACGCGAAGCATGACCTCCGCGGCACCCTGCCGAACCCCGGAGAGGGCGTGGGCGAGGAAGCCGTCAAAGACCTGCAGGGTGCGGTCGGCATCCAGCATGGCCGCCCCTTCGGGCGGGCCATCGTAGGAAATCATCAGGGTGAGGGCCGAACCGGTGAGGCGCTCGCGCCAGCGGTCGTCCAGGCGGTCCACCAGGTCCCGGAGGGCCACTGGCCCGGGTGTGAGGGTCAGGGCGTCGGAAAGGGCCGCACGGATGTCGGTGGAGGCCGCCGTGATCCGGCGCACCGTCTCCGCCGCCGCAGCGACGCCCTCGACGCAGGCCCGGGTATCCGCCGCCGGAAGGGGCGAAGCCAGCCGCGTGGTCAGGGCCAGTATGCAATCCATCTGCTGACGGATTTCCTGGGTCACGCGGTCGAAGAGGTAATCGGGTACAGACATTTTAGAACGGTGAGCCTTCTGCCTCAGGAGCCATTTTGACGGCTCACTCTTTCGCGAAGGTTAATTCGGGTAAAGCGTATGGCCTGTGTGGCGGTGGCGCATTGGACCCCGCGAGGCGCATTCCAGGCGGAAGATCACCCCCCAGGAATCGACACCGCGCCTGACGCAGGCGCCAGGCGCGGTGGACTTCCAGTCGATGCCCCGAAGGCTGCCGGCCAGCACCCGGTCGGGCGCTGGCCAGCGGCCGGGGATCAGAACTTGTACTGCAGTTCGATGCCGTAGGTCCGGGGCGGGGTCACCGAATAACTCTTGGTGATACCCTGGATGACAGGGGTCACCGCGCCACTGGCGGCGAAGATGTTCCCCGCCTCCCGCGTTCCCGTGGCACCGGCGTCGTAGCCGATATCGTCGGTCAGGTTCTTGCCGTAGGCGATGATCTTGTAGCGGCTGTCCGCCGAGGACCAGGTCAGGCGCGCGTCAATCTGCGACCAGTCCGGAGCCTCGGTATAGGCGCGTTCGAAGATCGTGCCGTATTGCTTGTCCCGCCAGAAGTAGCTGAGCGAGCCGGCAAGGGACCCAGCCTCGAAATCCCAGGTATAGTTGACGTTCACCGCCACCTTGTTCTTGGCCGCGTTGGGCAGGGAACTGCCCTCAAGGCTCTGGGTGCGGGTGTAGGCCTTGGCGGGGTCGCTGGTGTAGGCGTCGGCCGGGCAGGCTGCCTGGCCGTTCGTAACCACGGCGCACTGGGCGAAGGTCAGCAGGGGCTTGGCTTTCGGGTCGATGGCGGTCGGGTCCACCGAGTCCACCGCCGTCCCCTCTTGAATCTCCGTGTTGTTGTAGGAGTAGTTGAAGAGGATCTGGAGATTATCGATGGGCTGCCAGGTGGTTTCCAGCTCGAAGCCCTGAGAGATCGACTTCGGTACATTGTAGAAGTCGGTGGCCGTGGTCGGCCCGGGCCCGAAAGCCGGGACGGAACCCGTCGACACCCGCGTGATGGGGATCTGCAGATTGTCGTACATGTAGTGGAACACGGCCATGTTCGTCTGCAGGGTCGGCCCGAAGTTCTTCTTCAGTCCGATTTCAAACGAGTCGACCATCTCCTTATCCGTCGTCGGGAAGTAGCTCAGCACGGTGAAGATGCCGATGTTGAAGCCGCCCGCCTTGTAGCCCTTGCTGTACTTTCCGTAGAGCATTGTGTCGTCGTCGGGCTTCCACTCCAGGCCGGCCGTGCCGGTCACCGCCTCCCAGGCCTGGCGCTGCTTGCGGGTGGCGAAGCCGGTGGCGGGATCATAGGTCGTCGCACCCTCTACGCCCGGTTTCAGGACGTCCCCGGAGGAGACGACGGATCCCAACTGGGTCAGGTCGATGATCGGGGGCAGCCCAAACGCGGCCGAGAAGTCGCAGCCCGGAACGGCGAAACAGGTGATCCGCACCGACTCCTGGCCCCACTTCTCGTCATGCGAATAGCGCAGGCCAAAAGTGGACTTGAACTGGTCGTTCATCTCCCAGTCGATCTGGCCAAAGGTGGCATAGGACTCCGAGTGGACGTCCGGACGGTTATCGAAGCGCCGGAAGTCACCCGTGGTCGCCGGGCATGCGCCGCCTGTCTGGGCGCAGAGAAAACCGAAGGCGAACGGACCGTTCCACTCGGGCTGCCGCGGGTTGGTCGTATAGACCGGCTGGGTGTAGTGCTGCTTGAAGTAATAGGCACCCGCCACCCACTGGAGCGGGCTGTCGTTTGTCGAGATCAGGTTGATCTCGTGGCTCCAGAAGGAGTTGTCCTCCTGGTAGTTGAAACTCTCGCTGGGATTGATGACCAGAGGCCCGCGATTGCCCAGGGCCGGCAGGGTGTAGGAGGCGATCGGCGCCGCCCGGTTGGTGTCGGTCGTGCCCTCCAGGATGTAGTGGTAGCGCACGCCGCCGGTCAGGTATTTCACGTCGAAGTTGTCGGCGTGATAGATCCACTCGTTGGCGATGGTCAGGGCGACCGGCAGGGTGACCTTGTAGGGAACCTGCCGGGCGATGGTCCAGGGGCTGTTGACCGCAGGGTTCTTGCATCCGCCGGGGTTCAGGTTGACCACATTGGTCACCCCGGTGTTGATCGGACCATTGTAACAGGCGAATCCCTGGTTGGGCTGGGTCGCCCCGGGCGGTGAATAGTAGGTGGGCCATTCGGCGGGGGTCCAGGCACCGGACGCCGCACCGGGACCGCCGGCGCCATTGCGCCACTGGGTACCAATGACCTTCAGCCAGGTCTCAAGCTTGTCGTTGAAGTCGATCTTGACCTGGAGCTCGGTGGTCCACTCGTTCCGGACGTTGCCTTCGTCAGGCATGCCGGGGACGAGGTTGTCGATCCAGCCGTTGCTCTGGTTGAACCAGTTGCCGGAGAGCCGGATGCCGACCCTGTCGCTGACCGGCAGGGAGTAGGTCGCCTCGAGGCTGGTCGCGCCATAGTTGTCGACGCCGAAACGCGCTTCACCGCCCGCCTCCTTGGAGGGGCGCTTGGAGATGATGTTCAGCGCACCGCCGATGGAGTTCCGGCCGTACAGGGTGCCCTGTGGGCCCCGCAGGACCTCGACCCGGTCGATGTACAGGGTGGAGGCGCCGGCCCGGACCGCGAAGGTCTCGTAGATGCCGTCGGCATAGTTGGCGACAGCGGCGTCGGCGGAGAGCACATTGGTCAGGCGGCCCACGCCGCGCAGCGACACACGGTCGGTGGAGCTGTTGTATTGCAGGCCGGGCGTGAAGTTCGTGATGTCCTGGATCGTATTGATACCGATCAGGTCGCGCTTGGCGGCCGAGAAGGCCGACACGGCCACGGGAACATCCTGGAGGCTCTGTTCCCGCTTCTCGGCGGTGATAACCAGTTCCTCAATCGTGTTGGAAGACTGGGCCGCTGCCGGGTGCGCCAGGCCCGTAAGGGCGGCGACCGAAACGGACAGGCAGAGCAGGCGCTTCAGACCCGAAGAACTCATGACTTGATCCTCCCCCCCGGCAGCAAAGCACCGGTTTTTATGATTTTTACTTAGACGCAAAACACGTTGAAACTCGCCCGACGCAGCCAAGCTTGCCCAACATTACAGACAGTTTAGCTATGGGGTTCCAAGTCAATGCAGCCCGGCTCAACATTCCGTGAGGGTGCGATGCATCAAAACCGGGGAATTCTGCATGGTCGGATTTCATTTTCCTTAGCCACAAAGGCAGTCCGGGGTTTTGCAATGCAACATCGGGAGGCGTATTGGGGGTGATATGATCGGAACCGAAAGCGCCCTTGTCCTCTTCTCCGGCGGCCAGGACTCGGCCGCCTGCCTCGCCTGGGCGCTGGAACGCCATCCACGGGTCGAGACCGTGGGATTCGACTATGGCCAGAGGCATTCGGTCGAGATGGCCCAGCGCGAGGTCGTGCTCTCGGCTGTCCGGGCGCGCTTTCCCGCCTGGGCGGAGCGGCTGGGCCCGGACCACCGGCTCGACCTGACCGCCTTTGGCGCCATCGGCGACACGGCCCTGACCACAGAGCGGGCCTTCGAGGTGGACGCCCGGGGCCTGCCCAATACCTTCGTGCCAGGCCGCAACCTCGTCTTCCTGACCTGGGCGGCGGCGCTCGCAGACCGCAGGGGGCTGTCGCGGCTGGTGGGCGGCATGTGCGAGACGGACTTCTCGGGCTATCCCGACTGCCGGCGGGATACCCTCGATGCCCTGCAGACCGCCCTGAACCTGGGCATGGACCAGGCCTTCGTCATCGACACCCCGCTCATGCGCCTGACCAAGGCCCAGACCTGGGCCCTGACCCTCGGCCTGGGCGGACAGGCCCTTGTGGATATCGTCCTGGAGGATACCCACACCTGCTATGCGGGCGAACGCGGGGTCCGCCACGCCTGGGGCCACGGCTGCGGGGCCTGCCCGGCCTGCGAACTCCGGGCCCGGGGCTGGCGCGAATGGGAGGCGGCGGGTCGCCCCGCCCTCACCGCATGAGCTACGCCGTCAAGGAGATCTTCCTGACCCTCCAGGGCGAGGGCGGCCAGGCCGGAAGGGCGGCGGTCTTCTGTCGCTTCGCCGGCTGTAACCTCTGGTCGGGCCGCGAGGAAGACCGGGCGATGGCGGCCTGCAACTTCTGCGACACGGATTTCGTCGGCATGGACGGCCCCGGCGGGGGTCGTTTCGCCTCCGCAGACG
>CAIWHQ010000117.1 GCA_903912465.1 uncultured Alphaproteobacteria bacterium
CAGCAGGGCGGAGGCCCGGGGGCCGGCATTGATCACGCCCCCGCCGGTGTAGAGGACGGGCCGGCGGGCACCGGCGATCATCTGCGCCGCCTCGACGATCCGGGCCGGATCGCCCTGGGTCCGGGGGCGGTAGTTGTGGGCATGCACCACCTCGCCGGGCCCCTGATAGGCGGCCTTGCCGAACTGGACGTCCTTGGGGATGTCGATGACCACCGGTCCCGGCCGCCCGGAGGTGGCGATATGGAAGGCCTCGTGCAGCACCCGGGGCAGGTCTGCCGGTGTCTTGACCAGGTAGTTGTGCTTGGTGATGGACCGGGTGATGCCGATGGTGTCGCACTCCTGGAAGGCGTCGGTGCCGATCAGGTGGGTGGCGACCTGGCCGGTGATGACCACCAGGGGTATGGAATCCATCAGGGCGTCGACGATGCCGGTGATCGCATTGGTGGCACCCGGGCCCGACGTCACCAGGACCACGCCGGGCTTGCCGGTCGAGCGCGCATAGCCCTCTGCGGCATGGGTCGCCCCCTGTTCGTGCCGGACCAGGATGTGCTGCAGACGCGGCTCGTTGAAGAGGGCGTCGTAGATGGGCAGGACCGCTCCGCCCGGATAGCCGAACAGGACCTCAACACCCTGGTCCACAAGGGCGCGTACGACGATCTCGGCCCCGGTCAGGATCTCTGTGGTGGCGTCGGTCGGGGTCAGGGTCTGGGCGTTCATGGGAGTCGGGGTCCAAAGGGGTGTGGTCGAGAGAGGGGGCGTGGGCAACAAAAAGGGCCCTCAAGGGGCCCGGGCGTATGCGACCGTTCGCGGCTGACGGTGTCAGTCCGCGGCAGGTCGCCTGGAAAGTACGAGGGCGCGACGCATGTGTCGTCTCCAAAAACAGTAGGATTGGCTAGTGCCATGCCCCTGTCAGGGCGTCAAGTCAGGGTTCAGCGCAAGAAATGACCTCCACTGCGCCTCGGCCTCCAGGTCGTTGACCGTCGGCCAACTGGCCATCCGGCCCCTCAGCCAGACCTCCTGGCGCTTGGCATAGTTGCGGGTTTCCCGCCGGCCGGCGTCGAGGGCGGAATCCAGGGAGATCTCACCCGCGAGGTGGGCGGCCAGGGGCCGCAGGCCAACGGCCTTCATGGCGGGCAGGGCCGGGTCCAGACCCCGGGCGACCAGGTCACGCACCTCCTCAAGGGCGCCCGTGGCGACCATTGCGTCGAAACGGGCATCGCAGCGAGCATACAGGGCCGGCCGCGGCGGCATCAGCCGTACGGAACGCCAGTCCCCGGGGGCGAGCCCGCCCCGGGTTTCTGCCTGCCAGTCCGAGAGCGCCTTCCCGGTGGCGAGAAAGACTTCAAGGGCCCGGACCAGCCTCTGGCGGTCCCCCGGCAGGATCCTGTCCGTCGCGGCTGGATCGACCTGGGCCAGCCGGATCCGGAAGGCGGGCTCCCCCTCGGTGTCGAAGACTTCTGTCGCCCGGGCGCGAACCTCTGCGGGCACGGGGGGAATCTCCGCCAGGCCATCTGTGAGGGCCGTCAAATAGAGGCCGGTGCCGCCCGCGATGACGGCGTCCTTTCCGGCTTCGCGGAGCCGGGCCAGCACCGCCTGGACCTCCCCCAGCCAACGGCCCACGGACCCACCGTCGGCGGCGTCCGCCACCCCCACCAGGTGGTGTGGGACGCCGCGGCGCTCGTCGAGGTCGGGGATTGCGGTCAGGACCGGAAGGTCACGGTAGATCTGAAGGGCGTCAGCCCCGATCACCTCGCCGCCCACGGCCTCGGCAAGACGAACGGCCAGGGCCGACTTGCCGCTTGCCGTCGGGCCGGCGATGAGCCAGATGCGGGACGCCATGGATCTTGCGCTCACCCTCGTCGGCCAGGACGCCGAAGTCGCCCGCCTCGCTTCCGACCGGGCGCAGGCAGGGCTCGCAGCCTGCGGCCTGTCCGTCAAGTCGGCCTCCGCCCTTGGCCCGACGGCCTGGGACCTCGCCTTCGAGGCTCCCGACCTGGCCGGGCTGAAGGCGTCCGTCCGGTCCGCCCTCGGCGACCTGCCGGTGGACCTCGCCCTCCAGCCCCTCGCCGGGCGACGCAAACGGCTCCTGCTGGCCGACATGGACAGCACCATCATCGCCTGCGAATGCCTCGACGAGCTGGCGGACTTCGCCGGGCGCAAGGCGGAGGTCTCGGCCATCACCGAGCGGGCCATGCGCGGCGAGCTGGAGTTCGAGGGCGCCCTGCGCGAGCGGGTGGCCATGCTGGCGGGATTGCCCGAGGCGGAGCTGGAGCGCGCCTACGCCGAGCGTGTGCGCCTGAACCCTGGTGCCCGCACCTTCGTGCGCACCCTGGCCGCTTCCGGGGCCCACTGCGTCCTGGTCTCCGGGGGCTTCGACTTTTTCACCCGCAGGGTCGCCGTCCAGGCGGGGTTCCACGAGGACCGGGCCAACCGCCTCCTCGTCAGCGAGGGTCGCCTGACCGGCGAGGTCGCCGAGCCCATCCTCGGGCGCGAGGCCAAGCTTGCCACCCTGGTCTCAGAGGCTGCCAGGCTGGGCCTGGACCTGTCGCAGACCGCCGCCATCGGTGACGGTGCCAACGACCTGGCCATGATCGGGGCCGCAGGCCTGGGCCTGGCCTATCGCGCCAAGCCTGTGGTCGCCGCCCAGGCCGACGCCCAGATCGACCATGCCGACCTCACCGCCGCCCTCTATTTCATGGGCTTCTCCGAGGCCGAGTTCGTCCGGGACTGAGGCCTCAGGCCACCCCGAGGCTGCGCCGGACCAGGTCCGCGGCGGCGTGCAGGTCGTCAACGATGCGGGCGCAAAGGGCGTCCATCTCGTTCGTCGGCACCAGCAGGTCGGGAACCATCACCGTCATCATGCCCGCTGCGGCCGCCGACCGGACCCCGTTGTGGCTGTCCTCGAGGGCCAGACACGCCGCCGGGTCCACCTCCAGGCGCCGGGCGGCGACCAGGAAGGGATCGGGATGCGGCTTGCCGCGCGGATAGTCCCCCTTCGCCGCTACCGCGTGAAACCGGCCCTCCAGTCCATGCCGTCCCAGGTTGAAGGCTACGTCCTCATGCCGCGAGGACGTGGCGATGGCCCGGGGCAGGTCCAGGTCGTCAAGCAGGTCCAGGAACTCGCGCACCCCCGCCTTCAGGAAGTCCTGGCCCCGGGCGAGGGCGTGGAAGTGTTCCGTCGAGGCCTCCCAGAGGCCATCGACGTCGAAGTCCTCACCGAAGTGGTCCAGCAGCAGCGGGCGGCTCGCCTCGCCGGGCAGGCCGATCAGGCTGTGGAAGACGGGCTCGGGCAGGTCGCGTCCCATCCCCTGGGCTGCGGCGCCTAGGGCGTCTCGGTAGAGGGACTCGGTGTCGAACAGCAGGCCGTCCATGTCGAAGATGACGGCGCGGGGCGGGCGGGGCAGGGGCATGACCCCCTTGTCGACCCTGGCCATCCCGCCCGCAAGAGACCTCGCCCCTTGTCTTCGCTGTCCCGCGACCGGATATGGAGGCTTGACCCCAGGAGGGACCCCCGATGACCGCCGACGCTCCCATCGATCGCGCCACCCTCCTCGCCGCCCTCGACGGGATCCTGGACCCGAAGTCCGGGCTGGGGCTCAACGCCGCTGGCCTCGTCCGCGGCCTGATCCTGGCACCGGGCCGGGCCGGATTCATGCTCGAGGTCCCGGCGGGCGAGGTGGCCGACTACCAGCCTGTCCGTGATGCCGCCGAGGCCCTGATCGCCGGCCTGCCCGGCGTCATCCGCGCCCAGGTGGTGCTGACCGCCGAAGCGCCGGCTGGCCGGCCCAGCGCCACGGTCACTCCCGTGGGCGCCGCGCCTCAGCGCCGGACTGCCGCACGGGTGTCAGAGGACCCTGCCGCCCGCCCTGCCCCCTCGGGCGAGGCTGTCCGGCCCGATCACGTCCGCCGGGTCATCGCCGTGGCCAGTGGCAAGGGCGGCGTGGGCAAGTCCACCATTTCGGTCAACCTGGCCGCCGCCCTGGCGGCCCGGGGCCTGTCTGTGGGTCTCCTCGACGCCGACGTCTACGGCCCCTCGGCCCCGCGGATGATGGGCCTGGACTCCCGCCCCGCCTTCAACGCCGACAAGAAGCTGGTCCCCCTGGAGGCCTGGGGCGTGAAGGTCATGTCCATCGGCTTCCTGGTGGACGAGGGCTCGCCCATGATCTGGCGCGGGCCCATGGCCTCCTCCGCCGCCCGCCAGATGGTGCAGGACGTGCTCTGGGGCACGGAGGCCGCGCCCCTCGATGTCCTGGTGGTCGACCTGCCGCCTGGGACAGGGGACATCCAGTTGACCCTGGTTCAGAAGCTGAAGATCGACGGGGTCCTCATTGTCTCCACCCCGCAGGAAATCGCCCTGATCGACGCCCGTCGGGCCGCCGCCATGTTCCGCAAGACCGAAACGCCCCTGCTGGGGGTAGTCGAGAACATGGCCTGGTTCGAGGAGCCCTCCACGGGTGCCCGCATCCCGATCTTCGGGGAGGGCGGGGCGAGGGCCGAGGCCGTACGCCTGGGCGTGCCCCTGCTGGCAGAGATTCCGCTGGAGACGCCCCTGCGCGCGGCCTGCGATGAAGGCCGGCCCCTTGTCCTGTCGTCACCCGAAAGCGCCTCGTCCCGGGCCTTCACCAGCCTGGCGGCGGCGGTGGCCTGAGCCGTCAGGTCTTGTTTACGGTGGAATGCCCCCCGGGCTCCCCGGTCAGGCCCTCCAGGACGGCGGCCTCGTCATAGACGACGTCCGTGTGGCCATCCCGCTCGTCCAGCTGGCGACGGATTTCCGCATGTCGCTCGGCGTCGAGCTTGTAGCCGATGAAGCAGGCACCCGCGAGCATGACGAAGACAATGGGTCCGACGATGTAGGCGAGCTCAAGGCCGAGGATCTGCCCGGGCGTGTTC
>CAIWHQ010000118.1 GCA_903912465.1 uncultured Alphaproteobacteria bacterium
CAAGTCCTTCGTGATCGAGGGCCTGGCCGCCAACCTGCTGGTGGTTTCCGCCCGCACCTCCGGCAAGCCGGGCGACAAGGACGGGATCACCCTGTTCCTGGTGCCCGCCGATGCCAAGGGCGTCAGCCGCAAGCGTCTCGCCCTGGCGGACAGCCGTGGCGCAGCCAACATCACCTTCGACAAGGTCGAAGTGGGTGCCGACGCCGTCCTGGGCGCCGTCGACAAGGGCTGGGACGTCCTGGACAAGACCCTCGACCGGGTTCGCGCCGCCCTGGCGGCCGAAATGCTGGGCGCCGCCAACCAGGCCTTCGAGACCACCCTCGACTATCTCAAGGTCCGGGTGCAGTTCGGCCAGGTCATCGGCTCCTTCCAGGCCCTCCAGCACCGCGCGGCCAAGATGTTCACCGACCTGGAACTGGCCCGCAGCGCCGTCGAGGCGGCCCTCCAGGCCATCGACGCGGACAGCCCCGACGTGCCGGAGCTGGTGTCCCTGTCCAAGGCCAAGATGGGCGACGTCTTCCACCTCGTCTCCAACGAGATGGTCCAGATGCATGGCGGCATCGGCATGACTGACGCCCACGACGCCGGCTTCTACCTGAAGCGCGCACGGGCGGCCGAGGCGGCCTTCGGCAGCCAGAGCTACCATCGCGACCGCTACGCCCGGATCAACGGCTACTGATCCCTGGAGGGCGCGTCCCGGAACCCAGGCCCCCCCGGCGACCTCGCCGGGGGGGTTTTGCGTTCCGCCCGGCGGAATTGAAGCGGCTTTCGGGACATGTTTTGCTGACCGAACTCTAACGGAGACCCCGATGATCCCCTTCCGGTTTGCACCCCTCGCCCTGGCCCTTTGCCTCTCGGCCAGCCCCGCTGTCGCCGAGAGCATCCTCTTCGTGGGCAACAGCTTCACCTTCGGTGCCACCTCCCCCGTTTTCCGCTACCGGGCCGAGGTTGTGACCGACCTCAACAAGGAGGGCATCGGGGGCGTGCCGGCCATCTTCAAGGTCCTCACCTTCCAGGCGAAGCTCGACTATCAGGTCAGCCTGGAGACCTCGCCCGGCAAGAACTTCGACTGGCACCTGGACAACCGCCTGTCCCTGATCGACCGTCCCTGGGACGTGGTCATTCTCCAGGGCCAATCGACCCTCGACCTCGAACGACCCGGAGACCCCACCCGCCTCATCGATGGGGGCCGGAGGCTCTCGGACATCCTTGGACAGAGGAATCCAGCAGCGCGGATCTATTACGAGGCCACCTGGTCCCGGGCCGACCTGACCTACGCCAAGCCCAGCCCCTGGAAGGGCAAGCCCATCGGCGCCATGGCCCGGGACGTCCGCGCCGGCTACGACCGGGCCCGGGCGGTCTCGAAGTCCGTGCGGGGCGTCCTGCCGGTGGGCGAAGCCTGGAACCGGGCCATGGAAACCGGCGTCGCCGACCCGAACCCCTATGACGGCCTCAGCTTTGGACAGGTCGACCTCTGGGGTTGGGACCATTACCACGCCAGCGCCGCCGGCTATTACCTCAGCGCCCTGGTGATCTTTGGGGCCGTCACCGGACTTGACCCCCGAAGCTTCGGCGAGCGCGAGACTGCGGCCTACGAGCTGGGACTATCCCCCACACAGGCCAAGGGCCTTCAGGAGGCCGCCTATGCCCAGTTGCGGGCCGAGGGCCTTCTTCCCGACCTCCAGGCGACCCCGGCACGCGCAGGGCCCTAGTGCCGGCTCCCTTCAGGGGAACGCCCACCGGGGCCAGGCAGGATCTAGTCGAACTCGCTGTGCGGGTAGGTCCTTCCCAGGGGCCGGCGCGGACCGTTGTAGGTCGCGGTCCGGATGAACTCGCGGTCAGGCGCAAGGGCGTGGGTAATTCGCTCCGCCAGGGCCCGACCCGTGATCGGCTTGGCGAGGAACTGGTCGACGCCCGCCTCGATACAGGCCCGGACGTGCTTTTCCTCGGTATGCCCGGTGGCCACGATGATCGGCACTTCGCTGAACGGATGGGACTCGTCGGCCCGGAGGTTGCGGACGAAGGTCACGCCATCCATCACCGGCATCTTGAGGTCGGTGATGATCAGGTCCGGCTTGACCTGCAGGAGCATCTTCTGTGCCTCGATGGCGTCGTCGGCCAGGCGGATGGAGCCAAAGCCCAGGGCGCGCAGGACCGCCGTCATGATGCTGCGCATCCCGACGTTGTCGTCGACCACCAGAACGATGAGATCCCGGCTCAGGGGAACCATTCACAACCCAGACTCGGCTTTCGGCTCCTTGTATCTAGGGGGGGTAGGTTGCGAGAAGGTTACGGTCGACCGGTGCGCGGGCCTCGACGCGAACCACCGCCTCCGGCAAGACAGGCGCCTGACCCCATTCGCCCACCAGGACCGCCATGACCGAAGCCCCGCCCCTCCAGGACCTCCAGAAGACCCTTGGCCAGCAGAGACTGGTCACCTTCGAACCCGGCCGGGCCGCCATCGAATACCTTGCCGGTGCCCACATGTGTCACTCCGGCGGGGTCGTGCAGGGCGGCTTCATCTGCGGCTGGATCGACGCCGCAATGGCCCACGCCGCCATGGCCGGCGGCGGGGACATGACCCCCATGTCCCTGGAGCTGAAGGTCAGCTTCTTCGCCCCTGCCCGCCCGGGGCTGGTCATTGCCGAGGCCTGGATCGAACGCGCCGGCAAGTCCACCTGCTTCGCCGAGGGCCGCCTCCTCAACGCCGCCGGCGAGGTCCTCGCCAAGGGCACCTCCACCATCCGCCTGATCCCCCGCGCGAAGGTGGAGGCGGGGTCAAGGGCGGCGGCGGGGTAGGCGGGGGGGGGCCGGGTGTGGCTCCGGCGCCACCGAGATAAATCCGTCATAGGACTGTCGCCCGACGGACATGAATCCTCGCCAAGAACGCCCATGGCCGCTGACCTTAGGCCAAG
>CAIWHQ010000119.1 GCA_903912465.1 uncultured Alphaproteobacteria bacterium
AACCGGGCCCGGCCCCCGGCGTCCCGACCGACCTCGAAGGGGCGCGAGGACCGGAGCCTCAGATAGCCGACCGCCGCCGCCGGGCTCCCGCCCAGCCGCACCTTCAGCCCATTGAAGGGCAGGATCACCCCTCCTGAAGCGGCCAGGTAGCGCTCGAAGCGCTGGCGCTCCCATTCCTGTCGCTTGGGTGCCAGGGAGGGGACCCCCAGGACCCAGACCCGGGCCTCGCCCCGGCTCACCCGCCAGAAGACCGGACCCGGATAGCTGGCCGTGACGACCAGTTCCTCGACGAGGGCGGCGTCGGGGTCCGGGGGCAGGTCCTGGGCCGCTGGGGCGCCGGGGTGCCCTACGGTCAGGGCGACGGTCAGGGCGACCCCCAGGGCGACGAGGGGACGCCGGACGCCGGGACGCTCCCGGGACGGTCTTCGGACGGTCGGACGGCGGCTTCGGAATCGCGCTAGCATGATCTCTTCCGCAGGGCCCCTCATGACCATCAGACGCTTGCCCCCCGAAACGGTCAACCGTATCGCCGCCGGCGAGGTGGTCGAACGCCCCGCCAGCGCCGTCAAGGAGCTGGTGGAAAACGCCCTCGACGCCGGTGCCCGGCGCATCGCCGTCCAGGTGGAGGGCGGCGGCCTGTCGCGCATACTGGTGGAGGACGACGGGTCGGGCCTGGCCCCCGACGAGCTGCTCCTGGCCGTGGAGCGGCACGCCACCTCCAAGCTCGCACCGGACGAAGCCGGCGACTATGACCTCCTGGACATCGCCACCCTGGGCTTCCGGGGCGAGGCCCTGCCGTCGATCGGCTCTGTGGCCCGGCTGGCCCTGACCTCCCGCGCCCAGGGCGCCTCGGAGGCCTGGAGCCTGATGGTGGAGGGCGGGGCGGTCGGACAGCCCGCCCCCGCCGCCTTCCCCGGACCGCATGGTGCCAGGGTCGAGATCCGGGACCTCTTCTACGCCACCCCGGCCCGCCTGAAGTTCATGAAGTCCGAGCGCACAGAGTCCCAGGCCATCACCGACGAGGTGAAGCGACAGGCCATGGCCCACGAGGCGACCGCCTTCAGCCTGGAGATCGACGGCCGCGCCGTCCTGCGACTGCCCGCGGAGGCACCGGGGCCGGAGGGACGCCTCGCCCGACTGTCGGCCATACTGGGCCGCGACTTCGCCGAAAACGCCCTGGTCGTGGACCATGAGCGGGAGGGTGTGCGGCTGACGGGCTATGCCGGACTGCCAACCCTCAACCGCGGCTCAGCCTCGCACCAGTACCTGTTCGTCAATGGCCGGCCAGTGCGCGACCGCCTGCTGCAGGGTGCCCTGCGCGGTGCCTATGCCGACTTCCTGGCCCGGGACAGGCACCCGGTGACGGCCCTTTATCTGGAGGTCGACCCCCACGCCGTGGACGTCAATGTCCACCCGGCCAAGGCCGAGGTGAGGTTCCGCGACCCGGCCCTGGTCCGCGGCCTGGTGGTGGGGGGTCTGAGGCACGCCCTGGCCGGCGCCGCCCACCGCAGCGCCTCGACCCACTCTGACGCCGCCCTGTCGGCCCTTCGCCCGCAGGGGATGGGCGGTTATTCCCCCGGCCCTTCGGCGGCCGGCTTCTCTGCCTGGCGGATGGGCGGCTGGAACCCCGTCGCCGGGTCAGGCCGCAGCGCCGTCCTGCCCGGACTGGAGG
Organism: uncultured Alphaproteobacteria bacterium; assembly: GCA_903912465.1. Classification (GTDB taxonomy): domain Bacteria; phylum Pseudomonadota; class Alphaproteobacteria; order Caulobacterales; family Caulobacteraceae; genus Phenylobacterium. The sequence continues at coordinate 1,673 of CAIWHQ010000119.1, forward strand.
GCCTGTCTGCCCGGGCCGAGCTGGCGCCGGGGCTGGCGGATCCGGGGGCACCGTTCGACTTCAGCGAGGTCCCGGCCGATGCCGAGGCC
>CAIWHQ010000120.1 GCA_903912465.1 uncultured Alphaproteobacteria bacterium
CTCTGCGGCAGTGGGCAGTTTGCGGCTGGGCATGGATCGCATCCTAGCCCGCCCAATGTCCTGCAGACGAGTCCCGATCCGGTGCCTGCGCCCTTCCGCCTGCCCGGAAACCCACTAGGCTTGGGCCATGGATTCCAAGCGCTTCCAGAGCCGCCTCCTCGACTGGTACCGGGCCTCCGCTCGGGACCTGCCCTGGCGGCGGGCTCCAAGGTCCGGGGCAGGTGCGGGGCCGGGCCCGGCGCCCGATCCCTACCGGGTCTGGCTGTCCGAGGTCATGCTGCAGCAGACCACTGTGGCGCATGCGACCCCCTACTATGCCGGCTTCCTGGCCCGATGGCCGACGGTCTGCGACCTCGCCGACGCCGAGGATGCAGAGGTCATGGCGGCCTGGGCGGGCCTTGGCTACTACGCCCGGGCCCGCAATCTCCTGGCCTGTGCCCGGGCGGTCCGCGATCGCTTCGACGGCCGCTTCCCGGACACCGAGGCGGGCCTGCTCGACCTGCCGGGCGTGGGCCCCTACACGGCCGCGGCAGTGGCTGCCATCGCCTTTGACCGTCCGGCCAATGTGGTGGACGGCAATGTCGAGCGGGTCATGTCGCGGCTCTTTGCGGTCGATACGCCCCTGCCTGCGGTCCGCCCGGAACTGCGAACCCTGGCTGCGGGTCTGGTCGACGCCGGGGCGCCGGGGGACTGGGCACAGGCCCTGATGGACCTTGGCGCCACGGTCTGCCGTCCCCGCTCCCCACGCTGTGATCTTTGTCCAGCCACGGAGGATTGTGCCGCCTGGGCGTCGGGTACGCCCGAGGCCTGGCCCCGGAAGACCGCCCGCGCCGCGCGGCCTGTGCGGGCCGGAGTCGTCTTTGTACTGAGGAATGGTGATACCGTCGCGGTGGTCCGGCGACCGCCCCGGGGCCTGCTGGGTGGCATGCTGGGCCTGCCGACCACGGACTGGACGGCGTCAGGTCCCGACGCCGGGGCGATCGCAACGGCGGCGCCCCCAGGGCACCACTGGCGGGAGGCCGGCGCGGTGGATCACGTCTTCACCCACTTCAGCCTGGAGCTGAAGGTACTGGCCGCCGAGGGTCTGGCGACCGATGTGGAGTGGCTCTCCCTGGACGCCCTGGGCGACCTGCCGAGCGTCTTCCTCAAGGCGGCCCGACGGGCTCTGGCGATGCGCGACGGGGAATGAAGAGGGCGGTCAGGGCCAGGCCCGTGACCGAGATGCAGATCGCCGACAGGGGGATGCCCGGCACCCCCAGGGTCGCCAGGGCGAAGCCGCCGACGGCTGATCCCAGGGCCTGGCCCATCGAGTTGACCGATCCATTGAGTGCCATGGCGAGGGGCGCGCCCTGGCTGGTCTGGATGATCCGCGAGGACAGGACCGGCATCAGGGAGAAGAGCGAGGTCGAGGCCGTCAGAATGGCCAGGGCCACAAGCATCTGGCTGGGGAGTCCGGGTGGCGTCAGGTGGTGGGTGGCGGCCACGTGCAGGCTCATGGCGAGGAGCTGGCCCAGGAAGCAGACCATCAGCCATTCCTTGCCCTCGCCCCGGTCGCCCGCACGGCCGCCCAGATACAGGCCGGCGATCGAACCCAGGCCGATCACCATCTGGAACAGACCAACCCCGCTGCCCGTCACCCCGGCACCGACCCGCACCACGGGGGCGATGAACAGGTTCACGGTCATGTTGGCGGCAAAGGACAGGAAGGTCGCCGCATAGAGGGGCAGCAGGGGCGACAGGGCGATTCGACTGCCCGGGGTGGGCGGCGGGGGCCTGACCGAGGGCATCAGGGCGGCGACGCCCACGAAGGCGATGCCCGTCAGCCCTGCGGCCAGGACGAAGGTCGAGCGCCAGCCGAAATGGGCACCGACGAAACTTCCCAGGGGGATCCCTATGACGAAGGCCATGGTCATGCCGCCCATCACCATGGCCACCGCCGACCCGCGACGCTCGGGCGGGACCAGGGCGGCGGCGGCGACGCTGGCGGCGGGTCCGGCGATCGCCGCGGCCAGGCCCACGACGCCGCGCAGGACCAGGAGGGCGTGGAAGTTGGGCGCGACCGCACAGGCCAGGTTGGCCAGGGCCCCGCCGCCGAGGGCGGCGACCAGCAGGAGTTTGCGATCGGCGCGCCCGAGCAGCCAGGCCATGACCGGACCCAGGAGGGCGGAGATCAGGACGTAGGAGGTCTGCAGCTGGCCCGCGACCGCCGTGGTCACACCCAGGTCACCCGCCATGGTCTCCAGGACGCCCGCGAAGATGAAGGCGGTCGACCCGAAGGCGAAGGTGGACAGGGTCAGGACCAGGATGCGCGGGTTCATCGCGCCAGCTTAGAACGGGCGGGGTCAGGGCAAAGGGAAAAACGTCGGGACCCTCGATCCGGGCCCAACCGGGCGTCAGCCGGGAAGGCGGCTCCGGACCTGGGCGCGCAGCACGTCGATGGGGGTCAGGCCCTTGTCGGTGCGGAAGTGCCAGTAGGTCCAGCCGTTGCAGGCCGGGGCGGACTGGACCATGGCGCCGACCTTGTGAATCGAGCCGGTCAGGTCGCCCGTCGCAAGGGAGCCGTCGGCGCGGACCCGGGCGGCGCGCTCGCCCCTCGGGCAGTAGAGCACGTCTCCCGGATTAAGCAGGCCGGCCTCGAGGATCTGACCGAAGGGCACCCGGGGCTCGGCGCGTCGGGAGCCCGTAACCTGCAGGTCCTCCGGCGCGACAGGCTGGACCCGGGCGATCCGCTCGCGGGCGAGCTCGACGTACTCGGTCTCGCGCTCGATGCCGACATAGCGGCGGCCGAGCCGGCGGGCCGCAGCCCCGGTCGTACCCGTGCCGAAGAAGGGGTCGAGGACGATGTCGCCAGGCTTGGTCGAGGCCAGCAGGACCCGGTGCAGCAGGGCCTCGGGCTTCTGGGTGGGGTGGGCCTTGGCGCCGGTCTCGTCCTTCAGCCGCTCTTCTCCGGTGCAGAGCGGGAAGGTCCAGTCCGAACGCATCTGAAGTTCGTCGTTCGCCATCTTCATGGCGTCGTAGTTGAAGGTGTATCGCTTGGCGCCCTGGCCCTTGGCTGCCCAGATCAGGGTTTCATGGGCATTGGTAAAGCGCGCGCCCTTGAAGTTCGGCATGGGGTTGGTCTTGCGCCAGACCACGTCATTCAGGATCCAGAAGCCCAGGTCCTGAAGTACCGTCCCTACACGGAATATATTGTGATAGCTGCCGATCACCCAGAGAGCGCCGTCGTCCTTCAGTACGCGCCGGCACTCCGTCAGCCAGGCCCGGGTGAAGGCGTCGTAGGCGGCAAAGCTCTCGAACTGATCCCAGTCGTCATCGACCGCGTCCACGCGGGAATTGTCCGGCCGCAGGAGGTCACCGCCCAGCTGGAGGTTGTAGGGCGGATCGGCAAAGACCAGGTTCACCGACCGGTCGGGTAGGCCCTTGAGGACTTCGATACAGTCGCCCTGGAGAATGATGTCGGCCTGGATAATGGAATTGGGGGTCACGCCCAGCCCTTCGCGCTCGCAAACCGGATTCGGAATCTTCACTGAGCGTGGTTGAGGCTTCGTTTACAAACAGGGTAAATGCAGAGTTAACCCGTTGAATTCAATAGCGCCCGGATCGGAGCCCAGCTCAACCGGTGGGCGGGGCAGGGTCCAAGCCGCTGCAGGGCCTCAACGTGGACGGGCGCGTGGTAGCCCTTGTGGGCGGCAAAGCCGTATTCCGGCCAGGCCTGGTCCAGCTCGACCATCACCCGGTCCCGGGCGGTCTTGGCCAGGATGGAGGCGGCGGCGATCGAGGCGGACAGGCTGTCGCCCCTGACCACCGGCCGCACGGGGGCCGGGAGGTCGAAGCGGTAGGAACCGTCGACCAGGATGAAGGCCGGCACCACTTCCAGGGCCTCTACCGCCCGCCGCATGGCCAGGCCAGTCGCCTGCAGGATATTGAGTTCGGCGATCTCCTCGACGCTGGCGAAGCCGACCCCCCAGGCCAGGGCGCTGGCCTTGATCTCGACCTCCAGGGCTTCGCGGCGGCGCTCGCCAAGCCTCTTGGAGTCGTCCAGGCCCACCGGCGTCCGGGCGGGGTCAAGTATGACTGCGGCGGCGCTGACCGGACCTGCCCAGGGACCCCGGCCGGCCTCGTCCACCCCGCAGACGGGCCAGGGATGGGCCGCCTCCAGGCTGAGGTCCGGACCCTTGCGGGACGTCACTTGCCCATCTCCAGGACGGGTCCGTGCCGGTGGCAGGTCACCAGGTGGTCGTTGACCATGCCCACCGCCTGCATGAAGGCGTAGACGATGACAGGCCCGACGAACCGGAAGCCCCGGGCCTTCAGGGCGGCGGAGATCTCCCGGCTGAGGGGAGTCTCGGCGGGCACGTCCTGCGGGCCTTCGGCGAAGGTCTGGATCGGGCGTCCCCCGGTGAAGCCCCAGAGGAAGTCCGAGAAGTCCACTCCGGCCTCGCGCATGTCCAGGTAGATCCGGGCGCTCGAGATGGCGGCGTCGATCTTGGCGGCGGACCGGACGATGCCCGGGTCGGCCAGCAGCCGGGCCCGGTCGGTCTCGCTGAAGCGCGCCACGATCTCAGGATCGAAACCTGCGAAGGCGGCGCGAAAGCCCTCGCGCTTCCGCAGGATCGTGATCCAGGCGAGGCCCGCCTGAAAGCCGTCGAGGACGAGCTTTTCCCAGAGCGCCTCGGAGCTGAGCTCCGGAACGCCCCAATCCTGATCGTGGTAGGCCTCATAGAGCGGATCGCCCGCCATACCGCGCCAGCTGCACCGAATCAGACCGTCAGACATGCCGCCATCGTCGCAGCGCAAGCCCGCCTGCGGCAAGGCTAGGCGGCTTCAGGGCTTCACCCCGGGCACCGGATCGGCCCGGACGGGCCTGCCGTCCACGGTCAGGTCGCCGTCCAGGCGGTCCAGCCGCAGGAGGGCCAGGGCCAGGCCGTCGACGCCCGACCGAACCTCGCCCGCTCGCAGGTCGCCGCGCAGGACCTCGGAACCCCGCGGCGGCGGCGGGCCTTCGAAACGCAGGGGCAGGAGGCGGGTGCGGATCTGCCCCCGGCGCTTCATCCGGGAGGTCGTCTCCTGCCCCACGAAGCAGCCCTTGGCGAAGTCGATCCCGCCGACCAGATCGAAGTTGAGTTCGATGGGATAGTCCCGGTCGAAGTCGAAATCCTCGGCGTCGCCGACCCCGAACTCCAGACGACGACGCCGCCAGTCCTCCGGGCCTGCGGTCGCCTCCGGCGCCGGGTCCGGCCCCCAGGCCCGGAAGGCCAGGCCTGGCCGGCGAGGATCGGCGACCCAGTCCGGGCCGGGCGAATCCGGCCAGGCGACCCAGGCCTCCGCGTCCAGCGGCTGGATCTCAACCTTGGCCCTGAGTTTGTAGATCCGCAGCCGGGCGAGAATGTCGTCCCGGCGCGTAGCCTCGACCTCCAGCCAGATCGCCTCTGGCCGGCCGATGACGAGGAGGTCGAAGAGCAGACGTCCCTGCGGTGCCAGAAGGGCGCTGTAGCGGACCTCCCCCGGGGCGAGGGTCTCGACGTCCTGGCTGAGGAGGCCCTGCAGGAAGCCGGTGCGGTCTGGACCCGACACCTCGACCAGGGCCCTGTCGGCAAGGCGGACGCAGAATGTCATGGCGGGAAACCTCCGGCGGCTGGAGCCTTACCCAGCGTGGGACTATTTATCCGAAATGTCGCCTCCGCCCTTTCCGATTCTCTTCATCACCGCCACGCGGATCGGCGACGCCATCCTCTCCTCGGGTCTGATCCACAGGCTCTCGGAGGAGATACCGGGTGCCCGTTTCACCATCGTAGCCGGACCCGCCGCCGCGCCGCTGTTCGAGGACGTCCCCGGCCTGGAGGCCCTGATCCCCTTTGAGAAGTCCCGGGACGGTGGGCATTGGTTCCGGCTCTGGAATACGGTCAGGCGAAAGTCCTGGGGCCTGGTGGTTGACCTCCGGGGGTCCGCTATCAGCAGCCTGCTTAACCGTCGGAAGCGCGCCGTCTATCGCAGGGTCGCCGGACCGATCGTTCACAAGGTCGTCGAGGCCGCCCGGGTTCTGGGCCTGCAGGACGATCCGCCTTCTCCCCACATCTACGTCGGCGAGGCCGCGGCCCGCCGGGCGGCCGAACTTGTGGCCGGGGAGGGGCCGATCCTCGCCCTCGGCCCCGCGGCGAACTGGGTTGGCAAGACCTGGCCCGTCGAGCGGTTCGCCCAGGTCGCCATCCAGATGCTCGGGGCTGGCGGCCCCCTGGAGGGCGGCCGGCTCCTGGTCGCCGGCGGTCCCCAGGACGCCGGTGTTCTGCCGACCCTCCGGGCGGTCGTTCCCCGGGCGCGCTTGATTAACCTGGTCGGCAAGGTGGACCTGGTCACCCTTCACGCCGCCCTCGGTTCGGCGCGTCTCTTTATCGGAAACGACTCCGGCCTAATGCATCTCGCCGCCGCCGCCGGGGCTCCAACCCTGGGGCTCTTCGGGCCATCGGACGAGCGGGCCTACGCTCCCTGGGGGGAGAAGGGCCAGGTCCTCAGAGGGGCCCGCACCCTTGACCAGATCCGAACCCTGGATCCGGACCTCAATCAGGCGATATGCCACATGATGGACCTGTCGGTCGAAAGCGTGACCGTCGCTGCCCACCGGCTGGTTTCCGAGACCGCGTGAACGCTCGCCCTTTTGAGAGATGAAAGCCCATCCGCCCGGACTCCCAGGTCGGCAGGGCGGAGACATAGGAATGGGAATCTGACTTAACGGTCCGTTAACTATTTACTTTTGCACGGGCTTCAGGACTGATAGTTCCATATATGAAAAGCCGAGGTCCCGAGTTCCGGGCAACGGCTGGTTTTTCTGAGGTAAAGTGCGGCAGTGGCAGTTCAGGTTTACGTTTCCGGATCGTCCGGTGAGGACGTGGAGACGACGGCGCTTGCGCTGAGGCTTGCCTGCTCGCCGGCGCACCGGCGTACCCGAAAACTGAAAATCCTTCTTCTCGCTGGAGTCTTCGCAGGCCTTGCGGGCAGCGCCCTGGCTCAAGGGGTTCCCGAGCTTCCGACGGACGGCACCTTCACGGCGGGCTCCGGGGTCATTGGCCCGCCCATCGCCGGCAATCTGGAGGTCCAGCAAGCCTCCGCCCGCGGGATCATCGACTGGCGGACCTTCTCCATCGGGCAGGGCGGCACGGTCTCGATCCTCAATGGCCAGGGTGCCACCCTCAACCGGGTGACCGGCGGTCAGATGTCAGTGATCCGCGGGACGCTCAGCGCCACGGGATCAGTCTACCTGGTCAATCCACAGGGCGTAGTGGTCAGCAGCGAGGGGCGGATCCTCGCTGGCGGTGCCATCGGCGTCCTCACCCGCGACATCTCGAACACCGAATTCCTTGGCGGCGGACCGTTCACGGCCCGGGGCCAGACGGACGCCGGGGTGGTCAACCTTGGCCGGATCATCTCCCGCGACGGTGACGTCTTCCTGGTTGGGGCCTCGGTGCTCAACGATGGGGAAATCTCTGCGGGATCGGGCCTTGCCGGCCTGGCCGCGGCTGACACGGTCGTCATTGCACCCGGTGAGGGCATCCGCGGGCTCTATGTCGCGGCGGGCTCGGGCGGGAGCGGCGACGTCACGGTCTCCGGCCGGATCGACGCCGCGGCTGCGGCGCTTCAGTCCGCCGGGGGCGACGTCTACGTCCTGGCCGGCAACCGCGCAGGAACGGTCCAGGCGACCGGGGTCAGCCAGTCCGGCGGCGAGGTCTGGCTCTCCGCTCCCGAGGGCGAGGTCCGGGTCGACGGCAGTGCCCGCGCGACGAAGGGTGACGCCGGCGGCGACATCACCCTGTCCGGGCGCAGGGTCACGGTGGGCGGCTCGGCGGTCCTGGACGCCACCGGGAATTCGGGCGGGAACATCCTCGTCGGCGTAACGGCGCCTGCGACGGGCCTGTCGGACGTGACCACGATCGCCTCGGGTGCCCGCATTCTTGCCGGCGGCCCCCTGGGCGGCGGTCTGGTGGAGACCTCCGGGCATCTGATGACCATCGGCGACGCGGTCATCCGCGCCGGGGAAGGCGGCCACTGGCTGGTGGACCCCGTCGACCTGACGATCGACGCCCCTGCCGCCTCGACCATCGCTTCGGCACTGAACGCCGGTACGAATGTCACCCAGCAGACGACCGCCACGGGCGCCGTCGGCGTGGGCTCCCAGGCGATCGGTTCGGGCGACATCATCGTCGCCGCGCCAATCAGCTGGACAGGGTCCGGCTCCCTGACCCTGGACGCCTACCGGGACGTCCTGGTCAACGCCGCAATCAGCGGGACGGGGACCGGTGGACTGACCCTGCTGGCGGGCGGCGGCATATCGACCACTGCGGCCGTGACCGCCTCGACCCTGAACTTCACCGCCACAACGGGCGGGATCTCGACCTCTGCGGCGGGTGCCCTGTCCGGGCCGAACGGCGTCACCCTGACGGCGGGCGGTCCCATCGGTCTGCTCGCCGGCGTGACCAATTCCACAAGCGGCCAGATCCAGATCACCAACAACGCCTCCATCTACCTGGGCGGCGCCGTCGACGGCCGGGCGGTGACGGTCAGCGCCAATGTCGCGACGCTGATGACCGGGGGTTCAGCCCCGATCACCGGCCTGAACGGCGTCTCGCTCTACGGCACGACCGGGATGAACCTGGGCGCGACGGTGACCAACACCCTGGCCGGCTCGGGTACGCTTTCCATCATCAGCGGCGGCACGGTGATCCTGGGGCAGGTGGTCGGCCGGTCCGCCACCGTGCGGGCCACCAGCGGGTCCCTGAGCCTGGTGAGCCTGAACTCCGGGACCTCGGGCGCCGCCACGGTTTCGAGCGCGATCAACGTCACCGTCAGCGGGAACATCACCTCGCAAGGGGCCCTGGCCGTGACCGCGACCGGCGGTGCGGCGAGCCTCAACTCCATTACCGGGAGCTCGACCGTCAACGTCACGTCGGGCGGTGCCCTGTCGACCTCCGGGGCCGTCTCCGGCGTCGGAGGGGTGACTCTCCGGTCCGGCGGCTCCGCGACGCTTGGCTCATCGGTGGCGAACACGACCTCCGGTGCCCTGACGGTCAGTTCGGGCGCTGGCGTGACAGTCTCGGGTGCCGCCTCTGGCCCGACCGTGGCCATTTCCGCCAACGGCGGCAACCTGACGGTCGGCGCCACCGGCTCCGTCTCGGGGACCAACGGGGTCACCCTGGGAACCACCGGAAACTTCATCAACAATCGGGGGGCCGACGGCGTCCAGGCACCCTCCGGGCGCTGGCTGGTCTATTCCACCAGCCCGACGACGGACACCCTCGGCGGCCTCGCTTTCGACTTCGTCCAGTATGCGGCGACCTATCCTGCTGGTGGCGCCGGCGCCACGGCGCCTGCTCAGGCGACAGGCAATGGCCTGCTCTACAGCCTCGCGCCGACCCTGTCGTTCGACCTGACCGGCGCGGTCTCCAAGACCTACGACGGCAACACGACGGCGACCCTGTCGCCCGGGAATATCGTGAGCACCGGCCTTGTCGGTTCTGACAGTCTTTCCCTGACGGCGGCCTACACGACGGCCAATGCGGGCAGCCAGATCGGGGTGACGGCCTCTGGGCCTGTCATCACGAACTCGGGCAAGCCGGTCTACGGCTACGTCATCCCGAACCCCTCGGTGACGGCCTATATCGGTACGATCAACCGGAAGGCGCTGACCGCCGCAATCATCGGCAACCCGACCAAGATCTACAACCGGAGCACCTACGCCAGCGTCAGCTCGGGGAACTTCCTGCTCACCGGTTTCCTCGCCGGGGAAGGTGCGACGGTGGTTTCCACCACGGGCGCCACTTACGACTCCGACCAGGCTGGCACCCGGACCGTGACCGCAGGTCTGGCCCACACCAGCTTCTCGGCTACGGGCGGGACCCTGTTGTCGAACTACGACCTGCCGACCTCCGCCTCTGGCGCTGGGACCATCAACAAGGCCACCGTCCGGGTGACCGGGGTCCTGTCCGGCAACAAGACCTACGACGGCACTTCCGCAGCCAGCCTCGACATCTCCCAGGCCCTCCTGTTCGGCCAGGTTGTCGGCGACGCCGTCGCCCTCGACCTTTCCAGCGCCGGGGGGAACTACGCCTCGGCCAATGTCGGCGCGGGCCAGGTCATCACGGCTTCGGGCTTCACGCTCTCCGGCGCCTCCGCCGCAAACTATGACCTTGTCCAGCCCCAGGGGCTGAGCGGCAGCATCACGGCCCGAGGCGTCTCGATCGTCGGGCTCTCGGCCCAGAACAAGGTGTATGATGGGAACACCACCGCCACCCTGAACCTGGCGGGCCTGACTCTCAGCGGATTGGTCGCCACGGACGTGGGCCAGGTCAACCTGACGACTGGCGGTGCCATCGGGACCTTCGAGTCCGCCGACGCAGATTTGGGCCTGAGGGTCACAGCGTCCGGCTTCGGCCTCACCGGCGCAAAGTCGGGCAACTATGCGATCAGCGCGCCTACCCTGTTCGCCAACATCAGCCGCCGCCAGCTGACGGCGGCCATCAGCGGCAATCCGACCAAGGTCTACAACGCGAGTTCGACGGCGAACGTCGACACGTCGGCCTATTCGCTTTCGGGCTTCGTGGCAGGTCAGGGTGCCACCCTGACCCCCAAGGCCACCGCCTACTACGACAGTCCCAACGCGGGCGCCCGCACGGTCAGCGCCAATATCGCCACGCCCGACATCACCGCGAACGCCGGCACCCTGCTCACCAACTACATCCTGCCCACCACGGCGACCGGCGTAGGCACGATCACCAAGGCGGCGGTGACCTTCAACATCGTTGGCAACCCGACCAAGGTCTACGACGCCAACTCCGTGGCCACCCTTGCGCCCGCCAACTTCCAGGCCGTGGGCCTGATGGGCGCCGACAGCCTGACGGTGACCCAGACCACCGGGACCTACGCCTCGGCGAATGCAGGCTCCTGGCTGGTGACGGCGGACCTGACCGGCAAGATCGCGGGCGCTGCCTCGCTGTTCGCTAACTATACCTTCGCCACATCAGCGACCGGCACGGGCTCGATCACCCGGGCGCCCCTGACCGAAGGCGTTGGCCCGATCTTCAACCTCAACGGCCAGCTCGTCGGTAACCCCACCAAGGTCTACGACGGCACCGACGTGATCAGCGGCCTGACCTCGGCCAATTTCGTCCTGACCGGCCTGCAGGGCACCGACACCATCCAGGTCGTCAAGACGACCGGCGTGTTCGAGAACGTCAATGCGGGCGTCCAGCGCATCCGGGTCGACCTCAACAGCAATTCGCTGACGACGACGGATTATGTTGCCGGGGCGGGCACGCTTCTCAGCAACTACGTGTTGCTCTCGGAGATCTACGGCAACGGCACCATCACGCCCAAGCCGATCTCCGCCAGCCTCACGGGTGACCCCACCAAGACCTACAACGGCAGCAATGTCGCGGTGCTGACCAGCGCCAACTACGTCTTCACCGGCCTGGTGGGCTCGGACTCCATTGTGGTCGGCCAGGCCGCCCAGGCCTTCTATGACTCGGCCAATGCCGGTGCGCGCAGCGTCACCGTCACCCTGAGGGAGACCGACCTCCAGGGTGCTGGCTCCACGCGGCTTTCCAACTACATCATCCCTGGGACGGTGACCGGGTCGGGGACGATCCTGAAGGCACCTCTTCGGCTGTATGACTACGTCGCCAACAACAAGACCTACGACGGGACAAACGTCGCCAGCCTCGACTTTTCCCAGGCCACGCTCTTCGGTGCCGTGACCGGCGACGTGGTCACCCTGAACCCGGCCGCCGCAACGGGGACCTTCGCCACCAGTAATGCGGGCTCCGGGATCGGGGTCACGATCAGTGGGCTCACCCTCTCCGGTGCCAGCGCCGCCAACTACGCCATCGTCCCGCTGACGGGCGTGACCGCGAACATCAATCCGCGCGGCCTCAGCGTCTCGGGCGTCTTCGCGAACTCGCGGACCTACAATGCGACGACTGTCGCCACACTGAATACGGCCAGCGCCACCCTTAACGGGGTCCTTGCCGGGGATGTGGGGCAGGTCAGCCTGAACCTGTCGGGTGTGGGTGGAACCTTCCTCTCGCCCTACGTCCGCAACGGCATTCCCGTCACCGCCTACGGCTTCGCCCTGAGCGGCGCCAAGTCCGGCAACTATGCCGTGAGCCAGCCGGGCGGCCTGTCCGCCAACATCACGCCGGCACCCCTGACGGCGATGGTCACCGCAACGCCGACCAAGACCTATGACGGGTCGACCTCGGTTACCGTTCCCGTTGCCGGCATCAGCGTTTCGGGCTTCTTCGGCACGGATGGGGCGACCGTGGGCCAGTACGCCGCGTCGGCGTTCAACTCGCCGGATGCGGGCGCCAGCGTCGGGCTGACGGTGACCCTGAGGGTGCCGGACTTCGTCGCCACGGGGTCAACGGATCTGTCCAACTACCAGTTCCCGACCACGGCGGTGGGAACCGGGGTCATCAACCGCGCCACCCTCACGGCCCAGGTGATCGGGCGGCCGACCAAGGTCTATGACGGCAATGCCGTGGCTGGGGTTTTGTCGGCGAATTTCCGGATCAACGGCTTCGTCGGCGGCCAGGGTGCCACGGTCAGTAACCAACTCGGGACCTACAGCTCCGCCAATGCCGGCGAACGGACCGTCAGCGTCGCCTTCGCACCCTTTGGTACGGACTTTACGGCGAATGCCGGCACCAACCTCGCTAACTACAACCTGCCGGCCTCGGCGACGGGC
>CAIWHQ010000121.1 GCA_903912465.1 uncultured Alphaproteobacteria bacterium
AGGTGCTTACATGGAAGTCGTATCTGATCCTTCAACACGAGGGTGTCAAGACAAACCGGACACTTGTCACCCTCTTCGACATCTACAGCAGGCACTGCTCTCGTTTCCAAAGCGCCGAGGTCAAGTGCAGCAGCTGTAGAAGAAATTTCATTGATATGTACTGGTAGGTTTTTCCAATTCTGAATTTTACTTATGTACGAAAAAACAGAGATATACCAGGAAGTCATAACTAATATGGTAGGAGCATTGTGACCCATCCACCATTCAATTGCCGTATATATTAAGAATAGGGACGTTAATAACTGACTCCAAATTATCGGCCGTGGCGACAGGTCAAACACAAGTCGTCGGACATTGGCGTTCATCATGGCGCCATCTCCATCGGGCCGGACGTCAGGGCGAGAAACAGATCCTCCAGCGTCATGGAGACATCCGCGAGTGGCTTGAGCCCGAAGGCCTCAAGCTCAGCCTCGCCGCCGGCTTCCCGGTCGACCAGCAGCCGGACCCGGTCCCCTTCGCGCGCGATCAATCGGAGACCCCGGCACTCGGGCAGTCGCCCCACCCTCATCACGTCAACCTGGCGGTATCGATCCAGCAGCCCATCCATTGGTGCCATGGCGATCAGCTGGCCCTTGGAGATGATGGCGCATCGATCGGCCAGTCGCTCCAGGTCGTCCAATTGATGGGAGGAGATCACCACAGTCCGGTTCTCGTTCTTCACGATCTCGAGGAGTTCGTGGAACAGGATCCGCCGGGCGTTGACGTCCAGGCCAACGGTCGGCTCGTCGAGCAGCAGGACATCCGCCTCCCGCGACAGGGCCATGATCAGGGAAAGCTTGATGCGGCCGCCGAACGACATGGCCGCGATCTTCTCGTTCCGCTTGAGTTCGAAGGCCTCCAGCAGGCGGGCGCAGCGCCCATCAGCCCAGTCTGGATAGAAGCCGCGAACGAAGTCCAGGGCCCGCCCGACGGTTCCCCATACCGCGAAGTTCAGGTCCGGATTCACGTAGGCCACCCGGGCCTTGATGGCGACCTCATCAGAGGGCTGGGTCAGGCCCAGGACTTCGATGATGCCGCTCCTGGGGCGGCCCAGCCCCATGATCAGGTCGAGCAGTGTGGTCTTGCCGGCCCCATTGGGCCCGATGAGAGCCAGGACACAGCCCCGAGGAACAGCGGTCGTGATCGGGCCCAGTTCGAAACGCCCTACCTTGTAATGCAGGTCCCGCAGCTCAATTGCCGGTGACGTCATGACTCCCCTCCCCCGTCTTCAATGATTTTTTGCAGCATTGTTTTGACTTCAGCGTCCGCCAGACCCGCGGCTCGCGCAGACGCGACCGCTTCGCGCAAGGCGGTGTCGGTGGCCTTGATTTTCTCGTCCCGGACCTGGTCGAGACCGGTCGCCGCCACAAAGGCGCCGAGGCCCTGGCGGGAATAGATCACGCCATCGCGCTCCAGCTCCTCATAGGCCCGCTTGACGGTGATGAGGCTGACCATCAGGTCGGCTGCCAGCCCGCGAAGCGAGGGCAGCGCATCCCCCGGCTTCAGACGCCCGGCCACCACCTCACGCTTCACCGCCAGGATCAGCTGCTCATAGAGCGGCCCCGGCGTCGCCGGCGAGATGGGACCAAAGGCCAACAGGGGTGAGTGGGGGCTCATGCGAGTGTATATATATTATAGATACAGTTCTGGGAAGGGGGGCCCCGGAAAGGCTCCTGATGCGGCTCTCACGGGGCTGGCTTGGTGCCGCTAGCGTGAGCTGAGGGATTGGATCGGTTGAGAGCCACGCAAAGCCAACGGCCAGGACGAGTTGTATTCGACCAGGCGATTTTCGCCCTGCTCAAGGCCCAGGCCGTAAACTGGATTGAGGTGATGTACCTGTTTCATCTTAGAGCCTAGGCGGTGATAAGCGCTTGGAGAGCCAGAGCACCAAGTCGTCATCAAGCCTTATGGACTCACCGGGCAAGACTGGGCGTGCGGCGTAGGTGACCCCGTGACCATCTGGTCGATAGCCGAGAGTAAAGTAGAGACTCTGTGCCGGCCCGTAGTCCGAATAGAGCCCCACGCCCAACCCGATCATCGTCCTGCCGGCCTGCTTGGCGCAGCCCTCAAAATGGCGGATGATTTCTGTCGCCACACCTTGCCCGCGGACCTTTATGTCCACCCCGAGGTTACTGATCTCGGGAATTCCGGTGGCCCGAAAGGGTTCGTAGTCTGGTTCCCAAATCAGGGTGCCATATCCTACAGGCCGCTCCCCATCCCAGGCGATTATGACGAGCCGGCGGCCGCTCTCTTGGTCATCCCAATAAGTCTCCCATAGGGCCGGGTCAGCGTTCCAGCCATTCCCTCCATCGACCTCAGCCAACCGATCGCGGTCACCAACCCTGAGTGTTTGAAGTTTGACCTGCATGCTGATGCGCCCCCAAGAACCACTCGAGACTCGGGCTAGGGCGTCTCGCTGTGATCGTCTAGTCGTTAGCCTCCAATCGTATACCTTGAATATCTCAGAATGGCGCTTAGGGCCTTGGCTGACCCCGGGTCAGGCTTGACCTTGGCGCGATCGGCCCCAAAGTCCTGAATTCGAACGGGAAACGGATTGGAGACCCCAGATGGCCCCCTTGCCCAAGGCCTGCATCATCGGCGCCGGCTGCTCCGGCTTCACCACCGCCAAGCGGCTCAAGGACCTGGGCGTTCCCTATGACTGCTTCGAGATGTCCGACAACATCGGCGGCAACTGGTACTACAACAACCCGAACGGCCACTCGGCCTGCTACCAGAGCCTGCACATCGATACGTCCAAGTGGCGCCTGGCCTTTGAGGACTATCCAGTGCCCGCCGGCTGGCCGGACTTTCCGCACCACAGCCAGCTGCTGCAGTATTTCAACGACTATGTCGACCATTTCGGCCTGCGCGAGACCATCACCTTCAACACCGCCGTGACCCGCGCTGTGCGCGACGCAGATGGACTTTGGAACGTCACGCTTTCGACAGGTGAAACAAGGCGTTACGACATTCTCTTTGTCTGCAATGGCCACCACTGGAGCCCGCGGACGCCGGAGTATCCGGGCCATTTCGACGGGGTGTCCCTGCACTCCCATGCCTACCGCACCCCCTTCGATCCCGTGGACGTCCGCGGCAAGACCGTGGTGGTGGTGGGCATGGGCAATTCGGCCATGGACATCGCCTCGGAGCTGTCCCAGCGGCCCCTGGCGGGCCGGCTGATCGTCTCGGCCCGGCGCGGGGTCTGGGTGCTGCCCAAATACATGAACGGCCGGCCGGCGGACAAGGCGGCCATGCCCCCCTGGATGCCCCGCAAGCTGGGCCTCGCCCTCGCCCGCCAGACCATCAAGAAGGCCCTCGGCGCCATGGAGGACTATGGCCTGCCCAAGCCCGACCATGAGCCCCTGGAGGCCCACCCTTCCGTCAGCGGCGAGTTCCTGACCCGGGCGGGCTGCGGCGACATCACCTTCCGGCCGGGCATCAAGGCCCTGGAAGGCCGGCAGGTGCGCTTTACCGACGACAGTGTCGAGGACGTGGACGTCATCATCTACGCCACCGGCTACGACATGAAGTTCCCCTTCTTTGAGGACCCGGAACTGGTCCCGGACTCCGAGCACCGCCTGCCCCTCTACAAGCGGATGATGAAGCCCGGCGTGCCCAACCTCTTCTACATGGGCCTGGCCCAGCCCCTGCCGACCCTGGTGAACTTTGCCGAGCAGCAGACCAAGTTCGTCGCCGCCTACCTGACGGGCAAGTACCTGCCCCCCTCGCCCGCCGAGATGGTGCGGATCACCGCCGAGGACGAGGCCCTGCACATGGGCCAGTACTATGCCTCCAAGCGGCATACGATCCAGGTGGACTTTGGCGTCTACTGCCATGATCTGATGAAGGAAATCGAGCGCGGCGCCAAGCGCGCTGCGGCGGCAGGGAACCGCCCTCCGGTTCCCGCCCGGGCCGAGCTTCAGGACGCCTGATCGACGCGGAGGCGGCCTTCGGCCAGGTCGACCAGGGTCCGGGTCATGACCTCGGGTTCCAGGGCGGTGATGCGCTGTTCGAGGGTCTCCGCCGTATCCCCGGCTACCACCGGCACGGACCAGCGGCCGAGGACCCGTCCGTGGTCGTATTCGCCATCGACCAGGTGGATGGTGACCGCGCTGGCGGGGACCTGGGCGGCGATGACGGCCTCGTGGACCCGGCGCCCGTACATCCCCTCCCCTCCGAAGGCGGGCAGGGGCCCCGGATGGATGTTGAGGATGCGGTCGGGAAACTGGTCCAGGACGGCCGGGCCGATGCGCCTCAGATAGCCGGAAAGGACCACCCAGTCAGCGCCGGAGGCGATCAGGGTCTCGGCCAGTTCGCGGTCGGCGGTGTCCGGATCGGCGGCGGTGGGAATGACCCGGTGGGAGATCCCCCGCTCGCGGGCGAAGTCCAGGGCTGGTGCCTTAGCTGAATTGCTGACCAGGAGGACGATGTCGGCGGCCAGTCGCCCTGCCCCCGCCGCCTCCACTGCCGCTCGAAAGGCTGAGCCGTTGCGGGAGGCGAGGAAGGCCAGCTTCAGGCGCGGGGTCACGCCCCCTCCCCCAGCTGGTGCTCGAAGCGCAGGCCGTCGAAAGCGGCCTCGACGCCGGGCGGCAGGCGGGCGCTGAGGGCGGCGAAGTCGAGGTCGATGTGCATGTTGGTGAGGATCGTCCGCCGGGGCTTGAGGCGCGCCGCCCACTCCAGGGCCAGGTCCACATGGGCGTGGGTCGGGTGTGGACGCCATCGCAGGGCGTCGACGATCCAGGTGTCGAGGCCGGCCAGGGCCTCGAAGGCGTCCTCCGGCAGGCCGACGACGTCGCTGGAATAGGCCACGTCACCGAACCGGTAGCCCACGGAGCGCAGGCCGCCATGATCCTGGTCGAAGGTGACGACGGGGATGGCGCCGGAAGGGCCGTCCACTGCCCAGTTCTGGCCATGGGGCGGGATCAGCACCGGGTCGGCGATGCCGGGATAGCCGCCCTCCCCCTCGAAGATATAGCCGAAGCGGCGGCCCATGGAGGTGAAGGTGGCCCCGTCCATGTGGCAGGGGATGCGTGCCCTCTGGCGGATGAAGAAGGCGCGGATGTCGTCGATGCCGTGGGTCTGGTCGGCGTGGTCATGGGTCAGGAGCAGGGCGTCGAGACGCCTGGCGCCGGCCTGGGCCGTCTGCCAGCGCAGGTCCGGCGAGGCGTCTACCAGGACGGTGGTGGCCTGGGCCGGGTCGGGGGCGGTCCGCCGGACCAGCAGGGAGCAGCGGGTGCGGAAGTTGCGGGGGTCGGCCGGATCGCACTCGCCCCAGTCGCCGTCGGCCCTCGGCACGCCGCCGGAGGAACCGCAGCCGAGGATGGTGAACTCCAGGGACCCGCTCATGGCCGGGGGATCCGGTCGAAGAGGGCGAAAAAGGCATCCTCGCAGCGGCTTTCCGCCTCTTCCGGGCTCCAGCCGCGCACCGTGGCCAGGCCCGCCAGGACGGCGGGAAGGAAGGCGGGCTCATTGCGCCGGCCCCGGTGCGGGACCGGGGCGAGGTAGGGGCAGTCGGTCTCCACGATGATGCGGTCGGCGGGCATGTCGCGGATCACCGCCCGGACGTCCTCGGCGGCCTTGAAGGTGGCGATACCGGAAACCGAGAACCAGGCGCCCAGGGCCGCCGCCCGGCGAGCCAGCTCCGCCCCCGAGGTGTAGCAGTGCAGCAGCATGCGGAAGGGCGCCCTCGCATAGGCCTCCTCCAGCATCTGGGTCATCAGGTCATCGGCCTCGCGGGTGTGGACCACCAGGGGCAGGCCGCTTTCCTGCGCCGCCGCGATATGGGCGGCGAAGACCCGGGCCTGGATATCCCGGGGCGAGAGGTCGTAGTGGAAGTCGAGGCCCGTCTCGCCGATCCCCACCACCTTGGGGTCGTCGGCCAGGTCCAGGAGGGTGCGGGGCGACAGGTCCGGGACGTCCTTGGCCTCGTGCGGGTGGACGCCCACCGTGCACCAGATATCGGGCGCCTCGGCAATGGCGCGGTTCGCCGGGAAGGTCGTCAGGCGGTCCGAGATGTTGACCATCAGGGCGATGCCGGCGGCCCGGGCCCGGTCGATCACCTCCTGCCGGTCGGCGTCGAACTGGGGGGCGTGCAGGTTGACGTGGCTATCGATCAGCATGGCGCTCAGGTCAGGGTCAGGTCAGGTACGGGCGGCGGCGCGCAGGTCGGCCAGGGCCGTGAACAGGGCATCCCCGCGGTCGAGGTTGAGGGCCTCCACCTCCCGGGGCAGGCGGTCAAGGACGGACCAGGCCTCGGCCAGGGCGTCCAGCCCGCCAATGCCTTCGGCGGCGCGGCGGGTGACAAGGTCGTGCAGCCGGGCTGTCAGACGTTCGGTCAGCAGGGCGAAGCGCCGGGCGCCCTCCCCGCCCCGGAACTGATCGCTGAGATGCAGGGCCAGGGTGCGGTCGAGGTCGGGCAGGCCCTGGATCAGGGTCCGGGCGGCGTCGTCCATCTCGATCGCCCCTTCGGCGAACAGGCTCCAGGCCCGGCCCGGCGCGCCGCCGGACATGCGGGCCAGGCGCAGGGCGGTCTCGGCATCCGCGCCCGTCCGTCCCGTGATGAAGGCCGCCACCTGGGCCTCCGGGGCCGGGGCCAGCTTCAGGGTCCGGCAGCGGGAGCGGATGGTCCGCAGCAGGCGCCCGGGGGCGTGGCAGACCAGCAGCAGGACGCCCCGGGCCGGCGGCTCCTCCAGGGTTTTCAAAAGGGCATTGGCGGCGTTGCGATTCAGGTCGTCAGCGGCGTCGACGATGGCCACCCTGTAGGGCGAGGCGGCGGGCGACATGGAGAAGAAGGTGTTCAGCCGCCGGATCTCATCCACAACGATCTCGCGGCGGACCTTGCCCTCGGAGTCGGTCCGGTCCAGCAGCATGAAGTCGGGGTGGGCGCCCTGGGACACCAGCCGCGAGACCGGGTCCTCCGGCGCAGCCCCCAGCCGTCCCCGGTCCGGGTCCGGCGCGGCGCCCAGGAGGTGCCGGGCGATGCGGAAGGCCAGGGTCGCCTTGCCCAGGCCCTCGGGACCCGAGATCAGCCAGGCGTGGTGCAGGCGACCCCGCGCCTGGGCGGAGTCGAACTCGGCCTCGGCGGCGTCCTGCCCGAGGAGGTCGAAGACATCCCGCGGATGCGGCGGCGCCTCGCTCATGCCCCGCGGTCTCCCAGGTCTTTGCCAAGCCCCAGGACCGGGCCGGCTGCGGCGAGGACCCGGGCCTCGACGGCGTCGGGATCACCGCTGGCGTCGACAATCCGGCAACGGTCCGGCTCGGCGGCGGCGATGGCCAGGAAGCCGGCGCGCAGGCGGCGGTGGAAGTCCAGGCCCTTGGATTCAAAGCGCGCCTCGGCGTCCGGGCGGCCCAGGGCGCGGGCGAGGCCCAGCTCGGGATCGAGGTCGAAGACCAGGGTCAGGGCCGGGCGGACATCCTCGAGTATGAAGTGCTCCAGGGCCGAGATGAGGCCGGGATCGGCACCCCCGGCCGCGCCCTGATAGGCGCGGGTGGAGTCGGCATAGCGGTCGCACAGCACCACGGCGCCACGCTGCAAGGCGGGCTG
The DNA here is from genome assembly GCA_903912465.1 of uncultured Alphaproteobacteria bacterium. Lineage (GTDB taxonomy): Bacteria > Pseudomonadota > Alphaproteobacteria > Caulobacterales > Caulobacteraceae > Phenylobacterium. The sequence continues at coordinate 7,583 of CAIWHQ010000121.1, forward strand.
CAGGGTGCGCTCGATGTGGTCCCGGCGGGAGGCGTACATCAGCAGGGTCTCGGTGACCGGGCTCCAGCGGTCAGCCGACCCGTTCAGCACCAGGTTGCGGATA
>CAIWHQ010000122.1 GCA_903912465.1 uncultured Alphaproteobacteria bacterium
AGCTTGTGGCACGTGGCGTCGGATGCGCGACAGAACCAGCCGCTACAGGTTGTAGCGAGCTGCAAACGCCTTAGGAAATGGCAGGGCGTTGGCGAAGAAGTACCGGATCAACTGCCCATGGTGCTGGACTTCATGCTGCTCGAGATCGAAGAGCACATTGACCCGCGCATCGTCGGTGCCTGCCTCGGGCAGGCTATCGAGCTTGGATTGTACGAGGTCTCGGGAGTCGGCCAGCGCCTTTCGCACCGCATCGGGCTCATGCACCCCTTGAGCCGTGAGGCTGCAGGAAAAGCCTCTCCAGCCCCCGTGCTCGAACGCTCTCGCATAGCTCTCCCGAGCACCGACGAGGCACCAAAACTGCTGGCCGATGGTGTTTGAGCGGCCATTGGCGTTGCGGAGATTCAAGCTTTCGGACGAGATTTCGTCACCTAGGGCGTTGGTGAGTTCCAAGACCTTAGACAGACGTTCTTGCAAGATGCCGTAGATCATGTCTTCTCCTCCGGCCCGCTCCTGTGGGGCGCTGTGACTTTGGGTCATCTTCGCACCGAGGATGGAAACAGAAATGTAGATGGATGCAAGCTCTATTGGGGGTTGAACAATCAAGCCTTAGCCCAGATTCGACGACACGGCCCCGCGCTTCTCCTGAAGCAGCCGCTGAACCTGCTCGTCCGGCAGGGCTCTCAATTGTCGCTCTAATTGTTCGCGTCGGCGCGCCCGACGGACGTCTTCGCTCCAAGCCGAGGGCGCGGGCTTGGCGTCGAATTTTCCCGCCGCGAACGTGACGCTGTCGATGAGGGCTGCCAGGCGATCCAGGGTAGGCTCATCGAAAATTCTGCGAAGCGGGATCTCGATGGAGAACTCATCGCGGATCCGGGCCACCAGGCGTGTCGCGGTTAGGGAATGCCCACACAGTTCGAAGAAGTTGTCCCGCGCGCTGATGCCGACGCGGCCGAGGAGGTCGCGCCAGATCACAGCCAGACGGCGTTCCGTAGGGGAGTGCGGGAGAGACGTCTGCCATTCCCGAAGATCGTTGGGGGAGGGGGAGGGCGGCCGAATCGAGCTTGCCGTTCGCTGTCAGCGGCATCGCAGTCAACACCATATAGGCGCTGGGGCGCAAATAGTCGGGAAGCCGGCCGGCCAAGTTCTCCTTGATATACGACAGGGTCGCGTCAGGCTCGTTGTCGCCGCGCAGCGTGACATAGGCGACCAGACTGCGCTCACCGACGCCGAAATCCAAGCTTCGTACGACGGCGTCCTTGACTTGTGGGCAGGCCAGGATGGCGTGTTGGACTTCGCCAAGCTCAATACGGAAACCACGGATCTTGACCTGGCCATCGCGGCGGCCGATGAAGTCTAGCCGGAGTTACGGTGACACTGCCTGAAATAGAATTACGGTGTGGAGCTAAACCTGCCTTGCCAGAGATGGCCGGTCAGTTTGAGCCTGGCATGTATGTGTGCGCTGTATCGGCGATGGGCTTCGGCAAACGTCGCCCGCAAACCGTCCTCGTGGCCGGGCGTCATGATGAAATGAACAGGGTTAGGCATGAGGCGCGAGGCCCAGATCTCCGTGCCCGAGGCCCTGGCGGCCTTGCTGATCAGGTCGAGATAGGCAGCCTAGTCGCCGTCATTGAAGAAGAACGGCTCCCAGTGATTGCCTCTCTGGGTGACGTGATGCGGCAGGCCTGGGACAACGACGCTCGCCAGCCTGATCATCAGTGGAGATCCCGGAGGTCAATGAACTCAGTCGCGCAGGACCGGGGTTTCGTACAGTGTCACCGTAACCCGCGAGAGTCCTAGGTCGATCTGAGCCTTCGACGTCCTGGGTCGCAAGAAGCTGGCGCGCGGAGAGATCAGGTTTCGCAGCATGCCAGCCGGCGTCGCCGGTAGCCGAAGCGCCGCCGCTCCTGGGCGAGCGCCGTCAGTCGCTCGCGTACGGTTCCATCGCCCTACCACGCCTGGCAGCGCAAGCTCAGCCGATCCGCGCCGATCACCCGGCACGCCCGCCGCTCACTCATCCCGTGGGCCGGCTGCAGATACGCCACGGCCTCGCGACGCGCGGCGCCCGCCCCACTATAATCCGAGGCCCAGATAGACCCCCCTCACAACCCCAGCACCGCCTTCGCCATGATATTCCTCTGGATCTCGTTCGTACCCGCATAGATCGAGCCGGCCCGGTCGTTGAAGTACTTGGGTGCCGCGATCCAGGCGTGGGGCGGGCCGGCGAGGAAGCCGTCGGCGGGGGGCGTGAAGCCCGGGGTCGGGCCGCCGAGGGCGCCGCCGTGGGGCTGCCAGGGGGCGGCGTAGACGCCGGCGGCCTCGACGGACAGCTCCGTCAGGCGCTGGCTGAGCTCGGTGGACACCGTCTTCATCAGCGAGCTTTCTGCCCCCGGCGCCTCGCCGTTGGACAGGCGCGACATGACCCTCAGCTCGATGGCCTCCAGGGCGGCGATGTCGATCCCGGCCTGGGCCAGGCGGGCGGCGTAGCCGGGTTCGTCGATGAGGCGCCGGCCGTCCTCGCCAGGGGTGCGGGCGATCTCCGACAGGCGCTCCAGGCGCACGCCCAGGCCCGGCGCGGCGGCCGAGCCGCCCCGCTCGAACTGCATGAGGTACTTGGCGACGGTCCAGCCCTCGCCCACCCGGCCCACCACGTTGGCCTTGGGCACCCGCACATTGGTGAAGAAGACGTCGTTCTGGATGTGCTCGCCCGACAGCATGAGGATGGGCTTCACCTCGACGCCGGGCGTGGTCATGTCGATGAGCAGGAAGGTGATGCCCTGCTGGGGGATGGCCTCGCGGCTGGTGCGGACCAGGCAGAAGATCCAGTTCGCCTCATGGGCGTGGGTGGTCCACAGCTTGTGGCCGTTGCAGACGAAGTCGTCCCCGTCCTCCACCGCGCTCATCTGCAGGGAGGCGAGGTCCGAGCCCGAGCCGGGCTCGGAATAGCCCTGGCACCAGAAATGCTCGCCCGACAGCATGGGCGGCAGGAAGGCCTCCTGCTGGGCCTTGGTCCCGTGGCCGATCAGGACCGGGCCGCACATGCCGATGCCCATGGGCGAGACGGGCGGGGCGCCGGCCAGGGCCGCCTCCCGCGCCCAGATGTAGCGCTGCACCACGGACCAGCCCGCCCCGCCGAATTCGCGGGGCCAGGCGGGGGCGACCCAGCCGCGGGCGTGCAGCTTCCTCTGCCAGGCCATGCCGGTGGCGTGGTCGGCGTAGACGCTGGTCATGGCCCGCCCTTTGGCGCGCAGGTCCGGGGTCAGCTCCCGGTCCAGAAAGGTGAGGACCTCGTCCCGGAAGGCGCGGTCCGCGTCACTCCAGGCGAGGTCCACGGGCCTTACATCCGCTCGACGATAATGGCCGGGGCCATGCCGCCGGCGGCGCACATGGTGACCAGGCCACGCTTGAGGTCGCGGCGCTCCAGCTCGTCAATCATGGTGCCGATCAGCATCGAGCCCGTGGCACCGATCGGGTGGCCAAGCGCCATGGCGCCGCCGTTCACATTGACCTTGTCGCGGTCGAGCTTGAGGTCGCGGATGAACTTCTCGGCGACGACGGCGAAGGCCTCGTTGATTTCCCACAGGTCGATGTCGTCCACCGTCAGGCCAGCCTTCTTCAGCACCTTGTGGGCGGCCGGGACCGGGGCGTTCAGCATCAGGGTGGGGCTGTCGCCCATGTTGGCCATGGCCACCACGCGGGCGCGGGGCTTCAGGCCGTTCCGGCGGGCGTAGTCCGGCGAGGCCAGCAGGACGGCGGCGGCGCCGTCGACCACGCCCGACGAGTTACCGGCATGGTGGACGTGGGTGATCTTCAGGTCCGGATAGACCCGCTGGATCAGGCCGGCCAGGGTGGTGCCGTCCTTGTCCATGGGCACGTTGGCCATGGCCTCGAAGGAGGCCTTGAGCGAGGCCAGGCCCTCACGGGTGGTCTCGGGGCGGGGGAACTCCTCGTGGTCGAGGGCCACCGAGCCGTCCTCGTTCAGCACCGGCACCAGCGAGCGGCTGAAGCGGCCTTCCTTGATCGCCTGGGCGGCGCGTTGCTGGCTGACATAGGCCAGTTCATCCAGGGCTTCGCGGGGAATGTTCTCCAGTGTCGCGATGGCGTCGGCACAGACGCCCTGGTGCGACTGCGGATGCAGCTTGCGCAGGTGGGCGTTGCCGGCGTCCATCAGGGCCGGCCCGTCGAAGAAGGCGGCGGCCTGCGGGGCGCTGGAGGCGGTGTAGGACATCATCTCCGTCCCGCCGGCGATGATCAGGTCTTCCATGCCTGCCATGATCTGGGCGGCAGCCAGGTTCACCGTGGTGATGCCCGAGCCGCAGAAGCGGTCCAGGGTCATGCCGCTGGCGCGGACGTCGAAGCCGGCATCAAGGGCGGCCATGCGGCCCAGGTCGTTGCCCTGCTTGCCGCGCTGGGACGAGGTGCCCCAGATCACGTCGTCGACTTCGGCGGTCTTGAGGTCGTTGCGCTGGGCGATGCCCTTCAGGACGGTGGCGGCCAGGTGCTGCGGGTGGAAGTCCGCCAGGGCGCCCTTGCCCACCTTGCCAATGCCCCGCGGCGTACGCGCCGCGTCAATGATCCAGGCCTCACCCATCTTGCGTCTCCCGTTCCTTGGCGCCGTCCCGCGGCGATGAACCTGCATCTTGACCGGCGGACCCCGGGTCAGGGAAGCCCTTTTCGTCGGGATTGCCTGCGGGCCCGGGCGCGCTAGAAGGGGGGCATGACCGACACCCCCGCCGCCGACACACCCCCCGACCGCCTCTGCGTCGACCCCGACAGCCCCTGGCACGACGCCGCCGCCCTCGCCCGCGGGGTCGGGGTGCGCTTCAAGGGGGCCGAGAAGACCAATGTCGAGGAGTACTGCATCTCCGAGGGCTGGGTCCGCCTGGCCGTGGGCAAGACGGTGGACCGGCGCGGCAAGTCGATGACCATGCTGCTCAAGGGTCCCGTCGAGTCCTGGTTCGAGAGCTGAGGCTGTGACGGCGGCCGGGCCCTTCGATCCCACCCGCCGGGGCGTGGTCGCCGGGGCCGCGGCGAGCCCCCTCCTCGCCACGCCCGCCATGGCCGCACCGGACCTGATCTCCATCCGCACCGACCTCGAGGCCTGGGTCGCCATGGGCGACAAGGCGTCGGGGGGACCCGGCGACCAGGACTCCGGCGCCTGGATGGAGAGCCGGCTTCGGCGGTTCGGCTACCGGACCCGGAGGCAGGCCTTCGAAGCGCCGTTCAGCGACCTGCGCACCGCCGCCCTGACGTTCGGGAAGGGGTCCGTGAAGGGGTTGGCCCAGGGTCCCGCGAGGGTCACGGGACCGGAGGGGGTCTCCGGCCCCCTGACGCTAGGGCGCCCGGTCGCCCCTGCGGTCGGTGCCCTGGTCGTCGCCGAGCTGCCCTCCCGGCGCTGGTCCAGCGTCCGCCAGCCCGAGCTCCGCACCCTGGCCGACGAGGTCCGGGCCTCCGGCGCCGCCGGCCTCATCCTCGTCACCCACGGCCCGACCGGCGAGGCCATCGCCCTGAACGCTCCGGCCGGGGCAACGCCCTTCGGCGTGCCGACCCTGGTCCTGGCGCCTAAGGACGCCGGTCCCGTCCTCGCCGCCGCCCGGGAGGGGCAGACGGCGCGGCTGGTGATCGATGGCACCGCCGGCCATCGGCCCGCCTTCAACCTCATCGGGCGGATCGACCGGGGTGCAGGGCGAACGGTGGTCCTGTCGACCCCGAGGTCCGGCTGGTTCACCTGCGCGGGCGAGCGGGGCCCCGGGATCGCCCTCTGGATGGCCCTCCTGCCCTGGATGGCGAAGACCCTGACCCGCCACGACATCGTCGTCGTCACCGCCAGCGGCCACGAGTACGAAAATCTCGGCGCAGAGGCCTTCCTGCACCGGGAGGCACCGGACCCGAAGCAGACCGCCCTTTGGGTCCACCTGGGCGCCGGCATCGCCGCCCAGGACTGGAAGGAAACGCCTCAGGGCCTTGCGCCCCTGGACCGCCCCGACCCGGCGCGCGTGCTGATGGGATCAGCCCATCTCGTTGATATGCTGAAGGAAAGCTTTGCGGGCGAGGCCGGCCTTGAGGCCCCCCTCCCCGCCGGCCCGGCCGCCGCGGGCGAACTGGCCGAGATCCTGAAGGCCGGCTACCCCGCCGCCTTCGGCGTTTTCGGGGGGCACCGGTTCCACCACACCACCCTCGACGACGCCCGCTGCCTCGACCCCGCCTTCGTGGAGCGCCTGCTCCCCCGCTTCCAGGCCGCCATCCTGAAGGCCCTCGGCGAGGCCTGACTTCCCCTTGCCTGCCCCCCCTTGATTGACCGGGGGTCAGGCCGCATCAATTGCAGGCGACACAGAGGGGCGTGGCCCCCGGGGAGGACGCATGACCTACGAGACCCTGCTCTGGGAACAGGACGGCCCCGTCCTGACCCTGACCCTCAACCGCCCCGACAAGCTGAACGCCTACACGGCCACCATGGGCCTGGAGATCGAGGACGCCTTCGTGCGCGCCGACGAGGACGACAGCGTGCGGGTGATCATCGTCACCGGCGCCGGCCGGGCCTTCTGCGCCGGGGCGGACATCTCCTCGGGTGCCGGTGCGTTCGACTCCAAGGCCGAGGGCTCGGTGGCCTTTGGCGACGCGGGAACCACCGCCCGGCGGCGTTCCGGAGGTGGCTTCATCGGCGCCATCTTCAACTGCCGCAAGCCCATCATCGCCGCCCTGAACGGCGCGGCGGTAGGGGTGGGTGCGACCCTGACCCTGCCCATGGATATCCGCATCGCGGCCAAGGGCGCCCGGGTGGGCTTCGTCTTCGCCCGACGCGGCCTGGTGCCCGAGGCCGGCAGCGCCTGGTTCCTGCCCCGGCTGGTGGGCCTGCCCACCGCCCTGCGCTGGTGCCTCTCCGGTGCCCTGATCCCGGCCGAGGCGGCGATGGCCGGCGGTCTCGTCTCGGAGGTGGTGGAGCCCGAGGCCCTCATGGACCGCGCCCAGGAGATCGCCCGGGAGATCGCCGAGAACACCGCGCCTGTTTCCGTGGCCCTGACCCGCCAGATGCTGTGGCGCTTCAGCGGCGAGCCCGACCCCTGGGGCGCCCTGAAGGTGGACGGCGCCATGGCCATGACCCTGGGCGCCGGTCCCGACGTGCGCGAGGGCGTCGCGGCCTTCCTGGAGAAGCGCAGCCCCGATTTCCCCGGCAAGGTCTCCACCGACATGCCGCCGCAGTATCCCTGGTGGAAGGACTGACACCGCCATGAAAATCGACCTCCTGACCCCCGCCAGCTTCGCCGCCGGCCACCCCCTCGCCCAGTACGACTGGCTGCGGGCCAATGATCCCGTCCACTGGCATGAGGAGCCTGGCGGCAAGGGCTTCTGGGCGGTGACCCGTTATGCCGACGTGCGCGCGGTGGACCGGGGCTTCGAGACCTATTCCTCCGAGCCCACCATCCTGATCCCCGACCCGGCGGAGGAGGCGGCGGCCTTCGGGCCCTACAAGATGATGCTGATGATGGACCCGCCGGAGCACACGGGCTTTCGCAAGCTCATCCGCTCGGAGTTCACCCTGCCCACGGCGAAGCTGCGCGAGGCGCGGATCCAGGCCCTGGCCCGGCAGATCGTCGATGCGGTGATCGAGAAGGGCGAATGCGACTTCGTGGCCGAGGTGGCCGGCGAGATGCCCTCCTTCGTCATCGCCGAACTGTTGGGCCTGCCCCTGGAGGACGGGCGCGAGCTCTACAAGCTGACCGAGGTGATCCACACCGCCCCCGAGGCCCAGGCCCCGGGCGCCGGCGGCCAGGCGGTGATGAAGATGTTCGAGTACGGCTCGAAGCTGATCGCCGAGAAGCGCGCCCGGCCCGGCGACGACCTGGCCTCGCGCCTGCTGGCCTGCGAGGTCGACGGCCGGCGGCTGGAGGACATGGAGTTCCTGCTCTTCTTCCTGCTGCTGATCGACGCCGGCGGCGACACCACCCGCAACCTCCTGGCCAGCGGCCTGGACGCCATGCTGGACCATCCCGACCAACTGGCCTGGCTGAAGGCCGACCTGCCCGGCCGCCTGCCCGCCGCCCGGGAGGAGCTGCTGCGCTGGACCACCCCGGTGATCTACATGCGCCGCACCGCCCGCAAGGACGCCCAGCTGGGCGGCAAGACGATCCGCCAGGGCGACAAGGTGGTCATGTACTTCGGCTCGGCCAACCGCGACCCGGATCAGTTCGACCGCGCGGACCAGCTGGACCTGGCCCGGGCACCCCTCGACCACATCGCCTTCGGTAACGGCCCCCACGTGTGCCTGGGCCAGCACATCGCCCGGATCGAGATCGACGCCATGCTGATGGAGGTGCTCTCGCGGATGGAGGAGGTGGAGCGCGCCGCCCCGCCCGAATGGCTGGCCAGCAACTTCATCTCGGGGCCGCGGACCATGCCGGTGAAGTTCCGGGCGGGGCGGCGGGAGCAGGCGTAACCGCCCATCCCATAGCGCACCGTCGATGCCAGTTTACCCCTCTTGAAAAAACACCACAATGGTGTTATCAGGGGAAATGACCGAGAAGCGAAAGCCGACCTATGACATTGAAGCGATCAAAGCCTCGTTCTCGACGGTCGAGAAGCTCAAAGTCACAAGTTCCGCTCTGAAAGGAGCGGCTTCGCTTGGTTTTGGCCGTAGCGAGATCGTCGCAACCATCCAGACGATTGGACGAGGCCATTTTTATAAGTCCATGACATCTATTGCCGATCATCGGGTCTGGCAGGATGTCTACTACGTCCCCTCCGAACAGGGGGATTTGTACGTCAAATTCACGGCCAATGCCGTGACCGAGTTTTTGCTTCTATCATTCAAGGAGAAGGGCGATGACTAACCCCACCTGCCCAGAAACGGGCGATCCGATGTTCCGCAACACTCGTCCGATGACCATTACATACAAGGGGCACAAGGCCACCTTTGACATGCCCGGGTGGTATTGTGAAGCGAGCGACGAAAGCATTCACACCGGTGAAGACATGAAGGTTTCGGATCGGGCTTTAAATCGGCTCAAGGCTCAGGCCGAAGGGTTGCTCGAACCCGAGGCGGTACGTCGTATCAGGAAGCGCCTGCACCTCACCCAGAAGGATGCCGGGCGCCTGATTGGCGGTGGCCCCAACGCATTCCAGAAGTACGAGAGCGGCGACGTGGTGGTTAGCCATGCAGTGATGAGTGCGCTTCTGCTGCTCGATAGGGATCCGTCCGGATTGTCAATTTTAAAACAGCGTGTGGACCAGAAGGAAGCTGCGTAGGCAGATAGAAGAGGCGAATAGTCAAATGGGGGCCGAACCTTAACGTGACAATCAAGACAAGCGACAACTCAATGTTATTCAATAACTCAATTTTATTGAATAATGTCATTTATCCAAGCCCTTTTGTAAAGAGCTAGCAACTGTCTATTTTGGGCCTTAGATTCACTGATAAACGCAATAGTTTTGGACATTTGAGGCGGAAGATCTGCGACCAATGTGCGGCAACGAAATAGGCCAGGAGCCGATCACGGCGTTCGATGACATTCGTCGGGAAGGAAGGGAACCCGCTAGCCACCTGATCGGGCAGTTCGACTATCTCAATGCTTCGAGCCGCCCCGAAGCGGTCGCGGTGCGGGGACTGGTCGATGCGTGGCTCGCTGACTATCCCGATGCCCAACGCCCGGACTTAATCCGGCGTCTGCGTTCGCGCGAAGACATTTCGCACCGGAGCGCGATATTCGAGTTGGTGCTGCATGCGCTTTTGCTGCGACAAGGCTTCACGATCGCCGAGATCGAACCGCAGTTGCCGAACGGTAGGGCCCCCGACTTCCTTGTCGAGGCACCTGATGGTCGCCGCTTTTATCTCGAAGCTACACTTGCTTCGGGAATGGGCAATGTCGCGGCGGGTGCAGACCGACGGATGCGCGAAGCACTCCAAGCAATTGACGATGTCCAGTCGCCCGACTTCTTCCTGCAACTGCACACTCGCGGAACCCCGAACCAACCGATCGCCACTACTCGATTGCGCCGCGCAGTGCAGCGCTTCGTCGACGATCTCAATTCGAAGAGGCGGTCTTGAACGCCGAGGCCGGACAGCCACCTGCACCGGTCTGGGAGCATACCGAGCATGGCGCACAATTCATAATCCAGCCAGTGCCCAAGAATACACGACAGCGAGGTGGTCGCGCGATCGGTGTAAGGACGCTTCCGGGCGGGATTACTTCACCAGAGAACGCGATCAAGTCGGCTGTGGAGGGCAAGGCCGGGCGCTACGGCGATATCGACCTGCCGCTAGTGATTGCGGTAAACGCTCTCGAGGAGTTCGCGCGCGTAGGAGACGCCATCGACGCATTGTTTGGCACAACAGGCGTGATTGTTTCGGAGGATGGTGCCGCACGCGAGGTGAGGAACCCAGACGGCGCATGGCGCGGTCCTGGAGGGCCGGTCCACACTCGCGCTAGTGCCGTCCTGATTGTTGAGCGCCTTTCCGCCTGGAGCGTAGGGCAACGTGCCATGAGCCTCATTATTAACCCTTGGGCACGCAACCCGATCGCAGGTCTGCCGCTCGGGATCGAAGTACGAGAGGTAATCAACGACCGTCTGGAAACCCATCCAGGGCATTCACTAAGCGAGATTTTTGGCTTGTCCGAGGGTTGGCCCGAATAGCGCAGGCGCGGCCAATCTCGTCTCGGGCGGTATGATGTGCTGGAATGAGGCTAGAGCCACTTTTCTTCATCTTTCTGCTGATGGCATTCCATCGGCAAAATTGCGCTTCAGATAGATGACCAAAAGAAGGTACCTTCTGGCAGCGATTGTATCCGGGAAATCGCAACAGTGTAAATATCAGCGCGCTCCGCAACTCCTATATTCTCGATCACCTTCTCTGCGACCTCTTCTTCGGTATTGGCAATCATCACACCCCAGCGATTAGGGGTGGGATCATCCTTGTTTTGATAAACCTCGATCTTCCAAAGCTCCATATCCCCTCCGAATTCACCCCAGGCAGTCAGTTCTAGGTTGCCAATTTTGATACTAACTTAATGCGTTCGAGCTCATGCCATACCGTGTACCCCCTGCATACGGATTTCGGGCAAGGCCAACATCGGTTTGAGGCCTGCTCACACCCTATTTGGGTGGAGAAGGTTCGCTATAGAACAGCGATACACGATCATCTGGCTGGCCGCTTCCTGCCACAGTTGCAGCCGTACCTCGACTTCTGAACTGCTGTCCTCGGTATATTGGCCTACCACGAACAATTCGCATTGGGGCTCGACCTTGCCCGGGCACCCCTCGACCACATCGCCTTCGGCAACGGCCCCCACGTGTGCCTGGGCCAGCACATCGCCCGGATCGAGATCGACGCCATGCTGGTGGAGGTGCTCTCGCGGATGGAGGAGGTGGAACGCACCGCCCCGCCCGAATGGCTGGCCAGCAACTTCATCTCGGGGCCGCGGACCATGCCGGTGCGGTTCCGGGCGGGGCCGCGTCGGGGCTGAAAAGCCCCGGAATGGCCTTAATCCGAACCCGACCCCGCCACAGACGGCCGCCAGGTTGAGACCGTCGGCGGCCGGACCTGGTTCCGGACCCTGAATCGCCCCCCCCAGCCCCCCCCGGGCCGGGACCGGCCGCCGCACTTGTAGCCATCCCTGTTTGACCTTGCGATTTCGCAACGGCGGCCCTCCCTCGGAAGGCCGCCGGTTTCTTTTGGGGGGACGGGTGTGAAGACAGACCCTCCAGCACCCTCTGGGGAGGTCGATTTTGTATATACGCTGATGTATACAGATTGAGGTCTCGATGATCGCCGGGTTTGATTGGGACAAGGGAAACCTGCCGAAATGTCTCAAGCACGGCGTCAGCCAGGAGGAAATCGAGGGCGTTTTTCGACACCCCCTTCACCTGTCGCCGGACCTGGCGCACTCGCGGTCCGAGACGCGCTTCCTGGCCATCGGGTCGGGCGGAGGCCAGCGCCCGGTCTTCATCGTCTTCACACTCCGACGCGGTGGGGACGGCGACTAAATCCGGCCCATCAGCGCCCGTTACATGCACCTCAAGGAGAGGCGAGCCTATGAAGACGCCCTTGCCCCACCTGACGACGGATGAGGCGGCAGAGGCCTTCCTGGAAGACGTGGACCTTTCGGCCTACGACCTCTCCGGGATGACCCTGCACAGCTTCGAGTTTTCGCCCAAGTCGCGGCAGGTGAACCTGCGGTTCTCCGAGCCCCTGCTGGCGGCGGTGAAGGCCCGGGCGGCGGCGGCCGGGATGTCGTACCAGAAGTTCATCCGGCTGACCCTGGAGGCGGCGCTGAGAGCGCCTCGCCCTGGAGCCCCCTCCCGCTAGACAGACCATCTCTCGGAAACACTGGCGCCCGGGCGCTGGGTTTGGCAAAGGCGTCAGGCGCAGGCCCACCGGCGGTCGGGGGCGGCGCGGGGAGGTGTTTAATGGCCGATGGGGATGACGGCGCGCAGACCTGGCGCCACGAGACGGTGACCGAGGGGCCCTGGGCGGGCTGGATCGCCTATGGCTCGGACCCGTTCGAGGAGTACGCCGGCCCCTTCTTTTACCGCCTCGACGCGGCGGGCGAGACGGTCTGCGCCATGCGCACCGAGGCCCAGCACATGAACGGCGGCGGCTTCATGCACGGCGGAGCCCTGATGACCTTCGCCGACTACGCCATCTTCGTTTTCGCGCGCGAGCACCTGCAGGACGGCCACAGCGTGACCGCCAGCTTCAACGCCGACTTCGTGGGGGCCGTGCCCCTGGGCGCCCTGCTGGAGGCCCGGGGCGAGGTGGTGAAGGCCGGCCGCAGCCTCGTCTTCCTGCGCGGCCTGATGACCGTGGAGGGCGAGACGGTGTTTGCCTTCTCTGCCGTGATCAAAAAGACCGGCAAGCGGACGTGAAGGCCCGGCTCTCCGTCCTCGACCTGTCGCCCGTGGGCGGCGAGGCCACCCAGGCCCAGGCCATGCGCGAAACCATTGCCGTGGCCCAGGCGGCCGAGCGGCTGGGCTATGACCGCTTCTGGGTGGCCGAACACCACAACATGCGCAGTCTGGCCTCGGCCTCACCCGAGATCCTGATGGCCGCCCTGACCCAGGCCACGAAGACCATCCGCCTGGGCTCGGGCGGGGTCATGCTGGTCAACTATTCGCCCCTGAAGGTGGCTGAGGTCTTCATGGCCCTGGAGGCCCTGGCGCCCGGGCGGATCGACCTGGGGGTGGGCCGGGCCCTGGGCACGGACGGGCGCACCGGCGGGGCCCTGCGCTCGGCGGGGTCCGAGGCCTTTCCCCAGTATTTCGCCCTGCTCAACGCCTGGCTGCTGGACGCCGGCGGGGTGGAGCCGATCACCGAGGCCCATCCGGCCCGGGGCATCCATGCCTCGCCCTCCGGGCCTTCGCACCCTGACATCTTCCTGCTCTGCTCCTCGCCCGAGACCGCCGACTTCGCCGGCCGCGCCGGGGTGGGCATGGTCTTTGCCGAGTTCATTGCCCGCAGCGACGGCGGGCCAGCGGTGAGCGCCTATCGCGCCGCCTTCGCCCCCTCGGCCTTCCGGTCCCAGGGCTGGACCGCCGTGGCCACCATCGCCCTGGCCGCCGAGACGGCCGAGGCCGCCGAGCGCCTGGCCGCCCCCATGCGGGCCAGCGCCCTGGCCGGACTGGACGGCCCCGCCGCCGACGGCGAGCGGCCCCGCTTCGCGCGTATCGAGGACGCCCTCGCCTTCCTCCAAGCCCGCCGCGACGACCCCCGCCTGGCCGGCGTGATCGCCCGCGCCATCGTCGGCGACCCGGACACCGTGCGCCAGGGCCTGGCCGCAAAGGCCGAGGCGACCGGGGCGGACGAGCTGTTCGTCATGGCCGTGGGTCCGGACCTGGACAGCCGGGTGCGGTCGCTGGAGCTGATCAAGGGGGGGTGAGGCAGGGGCCTTCGGTGAGCGGTTGAAACGCCGTTGACCCCCTCACCCGGCTTCGCCGGGAGCTCCCCCTTGGGGGAGCAATTGGGCGGGGCTTACACCGCCACCGTCGCCGCCGGGCGGGCGCGCATGGCGGCGAGCCAGCGGGTGACGCCGGTCAGGTCTTCCGGGATCTCCAGCTTGATCATGCGGGTGAAGTCGACGCCGATGAAGGCGACGATGTCGGCGATGGTCAGGCGCTCGCCGGCCAGCCATTCGTGGTCCTGCAGCTGGCGGTCGAGGACCTTCAGGCCACGCAGGCCCGCCGTACGGTTGGCGTCGGCGATGGCGGGGACCTGGGTCTCGAGCCGGGCCAGGGCCGGGTGGGTGTGGCGGACGGCCAGCATGAGGGGCCAAGCCACCAACAGCTCGCCGCGGCGGGTCCACATCTCGATGAGGGCGGTCTCCTCGGGGGTGGTGCCGAACAGGTTGACCTGCGGGTAGCGGCTCTCGAGATAGCGGCAGATGGCCAGGCTCTCGGTGATGCAGGTCCCGTCGTCCAGCTCCAGGGCCGGGATGTTGGCGAGGCCAAACCGCTGAATGTAGTCGGGCGTCTTGTGGTCGCCCTCCATGATGTTGATGCGGACGATCTCGACGTCCTCGATCCCCTTCTCGGCCATGAACCAGCGCACGCGGCGGGGATTGGGGGCGAGGGGCGTGTCGTAGAGCTTCATGGGGTTTCCCTGTGGAGGCGGGTCAGTGGAAGAGTTCGCGCGGCAGGAGGCCGACGACCGAGGCGGACAGGCAGGTGGCGAGGAAGCCGGCGAACATGGCCTTCCAGACCATGCCGATGACCTCGGACCGGCGCTCGGGCACCAGGACCGAGAAGCCCGCCACGTTCATGCCCACCGAGGCGATGTTGGCGAAGCCGCAGAGGGCGTAGGTCATCAGCACCCGGGTGCGCGGGTCGATGGCGTCGAGGGGGACCGCGCCCAGCTGGATGAAGGCGGTGAACTCGGTGAGGACCAGCTTGACCCCCAGGAGGGAGCCGGCGAGCCGGGCGTCGGCGGCGGGGACGCCGATGAGCCAGACCAGGGGGGCGAAGACGAGGCCGAGGATGCGCTCGAGGGTCAGGGGCGCGCCGCCCACGTCGGGCAGGAGGCCGAGGAGGCCGTTCGCCATGCTGGCGAGGGCCACGAAGACAATCAGGGTAGCGGCGATGTTCAGGGCGATCTGGAGGCCGTCGGAGGCGCCGCGGATCACCGCGTCGATGCTGCTCTCGTAGGCCTTGTCCGGACCGGTCTCGAGGGGATCGGCCTGCTCGGCGGCGACATCACGGGGGGCGAGGATGCGGGCCAGGAGCACCCCGGCCGGCGCCGAGATGATGGAGGCGGTGATGACGTGGGCGGCGGCGTTGGGCAGGACATCCTTCAGGACCGTGGCGTAGGCCACCATGGTGGAGCCGGCCACGCAGCTCATGCCCACGGTGATGAGCATGAAGAGCTCGGAGCGGCTGAGGCGGGACAGGTAGCTGCGGATGAAGATGGGCCCCTCGACCTGGCCCATGAAGATGGTGGCGGCCACGGCCAGGGCGGGCGGGCCGCGCAGGCCCATGGTCTTCTCGAAGATGAAGCCGAAGCCGCGGGTCAGGACCTTGAGGATGCCCCAGTGCCAGAGCAGGGCCGCCAGGGCGCAGACCACCAGGATGACCGGCAGGACGCGGAAGGCGAAGACGAAGAGGGCGCCGGCGTTGGCGACGGGATAGGGCTGCCCCTCCCCGCCAGCCAGATAGCCGAAGACAAAGGTGACGCCCGCCTGGGTGGCGGCGGCGAGGGCCTCGACCCCCTGGCCAAGGGCGGCGACCACGGCGCGCAAGGGCGGCAGGCCGAAGAGACCCAGGACCAGCAGGAGCTGGATCAGGAGGGCGCCGGCCGCCAGCTTCCAGGGGAAGACCCGGCGGTTCTCGGAGAGGGCCCAGCACAGGCCCAGGATGACGGCGAGGCCCAGAAGGCTCTGGGCGTTCTCTGCGCGGAACATGTCCTGGTCTCTCCCCGGTGCGGCGGCCAGTTGAACGCCGGAGCGGCCCTGGCGCAACCTCTTAGCTGCAACTCCGCTGACCCCCTCACCGGGCTTTGCCCGGAGCTCCCCCTTGGGGGAGTAATGGGCCCGGAAGGTACCGCTAGCCGTCGACGAAGCCCGCCCAGGTGGCCATGTAGTTCACGAAGACCGGGCCCAGGCCCTCGGCCTCGAGGTGGGCCCGGGTGACGGGCAGGCTGACGGGGCGGAAGTCGGGGTTGGCGCGGGCCTTCTGCGGCCAGTCGTGGTGCAGGATGGCGGCCCGGCCGAGGAGGACGAAGTCGGCACCGGCGTCCAGCATGGCCCGGGCGTCGGCAGCGCTCATGAGCTTGCCGGCCACGCCCAGGCGCACCTCGCCCCGGGGCAGGTCGGTGAAGTGGGACATGAGGGTGCGGCCGCGATGGGCCTCTTCCACCGGCTCCTTGAAACAATCCCAGAGGGACATGTCGAGGTAGTCGATCTTGGCCTCGGAGAAGAGCCGGCTGGCGAGGTCGCGGATCTCCATGAGGCTGAGGCCGAACCGCTCGGGCGACAGGCGCAGGCCGAGGTTGAAATCGGCGCGGCAGGCGGCCCGGACCCCGTCAATGATCTCGAGGATCAGGCGCGCGCGGTTCTCCGGCGAGCCGCCGTAGTCGTCGGTGCGGCGATTGGTCTCGGCGCTGAGGAACTGGCAGAGGACATAGCCGTGGGCGCCGTGGATCTCGACCCCGTCGAAGCCGGCCTTGTCGGCCCGCACGGCGGCGGCGATGAAGTCGTCACGCAGTCTGTGGACTTCGTCGAGGGTCAGGGCCCGGGAGCCCGTGTCGGCGTCTTCCGAGGGGCAGACCGGGGCCTCGCCGATAAGGGCTGCAGGCGAGCGCATGCCGGCGTGGTGCAGCTGGACAACGGCCAGGCTGCCGGCCTTGCGAATATCCTCGGCCAGGCGGGCGAGACCCGGGATGTGGATGTCGGAGAAGATGCCGACCTGGCCAGGGAAGCCCTGGCCGATCCGCTGGACGTGGGCCGCAGCGGTCATGGTCAGGCCGAATCCGCCCTGGGCACGCAGGGTGAGCCAGCGGTGCTCGTCATGCGAGAGCGTCCCGTCAGGGTGGCTCTGCAGGTTGGTGAGCGGTGCCAGCATCAGCCGGTTCTTCATCGCCGGGCCGCGAATGAAGCCCATGGGCGCGAACAGGTCGGTCATCGGTGTTTCCCCCTCTTGTCTTTGGGTGCCCCTACCGGAGCCCCAGCTCCCGGACCAGGACGTTGGCACCATAGACATGGCGCAGGGCCTCTGTGGCGCCTGCGGTGGAGACCACCACGGTCCGGTTGAGGGTTCCGTCATAGCCGTAGTTTCCGCCGAGGGAATGGATGTTCCCGTCGAAGGCGGCGCCGAGGATTTCGCCCTTGGCGCTGATCACGGGCGAGCCGGAATTACCGCCGATGATGTCGTTGGTGGTGACGAAGTCGAAGACGGCGTCGGGCTTCATGCGGTCGCGGGCAGCCAGCCAGCGGTCGGCCACGCGGAAGGGCTCGGCGCCGGTGGCGCGCTCGTAGAGGCCGGCGATCCTGGTGGTCGCAGGCACCTCGGTGCCGCGCCAGGTCCAGCCGGCGACCTTCCCGTAGGACAGGCGCAGGGAGAAGGTGGCGTCGGGATAGACCTTGTCGCCATAGACCGCGAAGCGGGCGGTAGCGATCCGGGCGGCGGCGGCCTCAGTAGGGGCGGAGACCTGGGTCTCCCAGGCCTTGCGGGCCGCCCGCGCCTCGGCGTCGATCTTCAGGGCGTAACGGATCATGGGATCCGTAGAGGCCTCGATGGCCGGCAGGCCACCCTGCCAGAGGGCCTTGCGCACGGCCGGATCGCCCAGCTTCGAGCCGGAGACGAGGGCCTGGGACAGGGCCTCGGGACTGTCGCGGCCCAGCAGGAGCTTGGTCACCGGGTCATCGGCGGTCAGGTACTCCCGGGTCTTCAGCAGCCAGAACTCCATCTCCAGCTGCTCAAGGGCGGGATCGACGGGGGAGGCGTCCAGAAGCTGCTTTTCCATCAGGGGCAGGCGGGCGTCGGCGAACTCGGGAAGACGCTCTGCGCTGGGCAGGGTGCGCTCACGGGCGCCGCGAACGAGGATCTGTGCGAAGTTGAAAAGGTCGGAGGACCCGCCCGACCCCGCCTCGAGTTGGCGGAAGCGCAGGTACTGGTCAGCATAGACCTTCTGGATGGCGGCGATCTCGGACCAGGGGTCACCAATGCGGGCGGCCAGGGCCGGATCGGCGGCAACCCGCGCCCTCAGGTCCGCTTCCTCCGCGCGCTTGGCGTCCATGAGGGAGGGCGTGTTGAGGGCGAACTGGCGACCGAAATTGACCTTGAAGCCGTTCTCGAGGCCGAACAGGGGATCGGTGGCGATCCGGCGGCTCTCGGCGTCGCGGCGGGAGAACTCGATCAGCCGGCCGCGCATTTCGGACCGCTGGAGCAGGCTGATCGGGATGACCAGGTCGCGCTGGGTCTCAAGCTGGGCCACCGTGAGCTGGCGGTCGGTGGAGCCCGGGTTGCCGGAGACGAAGGTCGCCTCGCCCGGCACGGGCGCCCGGGCTTTCCAGGTGAGGTGCTGCGGGGTGCTGACGGCCTTGCCGTTCTCGTAGAGACGCAGGAAGCCGACATCGAGGGCATAGCGTGGGAAGTTGAAGTTGTCCGGGTCTCCCCCGAAGAAGGCAGCGCTGAGTTCTGGAGCAAAAACAAGGCGCACGTCGGAATACTTCCGGTAGCGATAAAGCTTGTGCTGGCCACCGCGGTAGAAGCTGATCACCTGGCAGCGGGTCTGCGGATCCCGGCTGCAGGTCTCGCTTTCCAGTCGGGCGTAGGTGGCGTTGCGGGCCTTGATGAAGTCGCCGCCGGACAGGCCCGAGGTCGCCTTCGAGACGTCCGCGGAGACGTCGATGATGGACAGCAGGATCTCGGCCTGAACGCCCGGGCAGATCCGCTCTTCCTCGCGGGTACGGGCCAGGAAGCTGTCCTTCACATAGTCGGCCGAACCGGTCGACAGGTTCTGGGCGCAGTCGACCACGCAGTGCTGGTTGGTGAGGACAAGGCCCTCTGGCGAGACCAGGGAGGCCGAGCAGCCGCTGGTCAGGCGCACCGAGGCGGCCTGGACGCGGTCGAGCCACTTCTGGTCGATCTTCACCCCGAGGGACTGCTCGACCCGGGCGGCGGGAAAGGCATCGAAGGTCCACATGCCTTCATCGGCACGGGCGACGACGGGGAGGCAGAGGGCGGCGGCCAGGAAGGCGCCAGCGAGCTTGAAGGTCATGTCAGCATCCGTTCGGGCCCGGAAGGGGCGACAGGAGCGCTTTCTAGCGAGCCGGGGCCGTCGCGGCCAGCCCCCCGGCCCCGCGCGAATTCAAGCCCAGAGATTCAAGGCGATAGCCTTACCTTCAATTAACGCGTCCGGTGGGATGTTACAGCCGGGGAAGGCTCCCCGCGGAGACACCATGTCCCTGGCCCTGGCCACGCTTATGCACGAATGGCGGCGCTATCTCGCCGCTGTGCTGGCGCTCGCCTTCTCGGGGGTGCTGATCCTGTCGCAGGTCGGTCTCGTCACGGGAATCCTCAAGGCCTACACCGCCACCATCGACCGGTCCCCCGCCGACATCATCATCATGCCCCCCAAGGCCCAGAGCCTGATGGGAACCACGGTTGCGGAGGTGCCCAGCCGGATCCGGCCGCGCATGTACCTGCATCCCGAGGTGGCGGCGGTCGACACCTGGGAGGTCAGTATCGCCGACTGGACGAATATCCCGAAAACGGGCGAGCAACAGGTCCGCACCTACGCCCGGGTCGCCATGGTCGATCCCGCGCCCGGGTCGGTGACCTTGCCTTCGGACTTCCCGGAGACGGCCCGGCGCGCCCTGGAGGCGCCGATGACGGTGGTGGTGGACGCCTCCGCCCTGAAGAAACTGGGCGTCGCGGTCGGCGACTCCGTCATACTGCGGGGGCAGACCCTCCAGGTCGCTGCGACGGTGAAGGGATACGCGAACATCGAGGTTCCCACAGTCTTCGTATCCCGGGACACCCTGATCCGGCTGCGCTTGATGACCAGTGGCGACAGGAGCGGCCTGCTCCTCCTGAAGCTGAAGCACCCCGAGCGCGCCGCCGAGGTCCGCGACTTTCTCAACACCAAGGCCAATGGCGAATACCGGGCCTGGCTTCCCGAGGACCTTTCCAGGGCCAACGCAGCGGACTTCATGAAGGAACAGGTGGTTGGCATCCTGCTGGGCTTCTCCCTGGTGCTGGCGCTCCTGATCGGCGTCGGCATCACTTCCCAGACCCTGAGGGGCGCCGTGGCCTCGAACATCCGGGAGTTCGCCAGCCTGCGGGCCCTGGGGGTCTCGATGGGCGCCCTTCGGGGGGTGGTGGTGGAGTTGGCCTTCTGGGTCGGGATCGCTGGCCTCCTGGGCACGGCCCTCTTGATGGGATGCGTCCTTGCGGCAGCGCGGTTGAACAATATCGCGATGAGCCTGCCGCCCGCCTATGTGGGCGAGGTGGCCGTCCTGCTGATGGCCATCGCCCTGGTCTCGGGTTTCCTGTCCCTGGGTGCCCTGTCGCGGAGCCAGCCGGCGGAGCTGCTGAGATGAGCGGCGCGATCGCCATCAGGGCCGAGGGTCTGACCAAGCGCTACACGTCTGGGAACGCGGTCCTGACAGTGCTGGATGACGCAACCTTCTGGGCCCGGAGCGGCGAGATCGCCCTGGTCATGGGCCCCTCGGGCTCGGGCAAGTCGACCCTGATCGCGGTACTGTCCGGCCTGCTGAGGCCCGACGCCGGGCACGTGAACGCCTTGGGCGCGGACCTCTGGGCGCTCCGGCCGGCCGAGATCGACCGGTTCCGGCTGGCCAACTGCGGCTTCATCTTCCAGGGTTTCAATCTCTTTCCGGCCCTCACCGCCCTGGAACAGGTCTCCCAGGTGCTGCGCTTTGCCGGACGCAGCCCCAAGGCGGCCCGCGCCCAGGCCGAGGCCGCCCTTGACGCCGTGGGCATGACCCCTCGCCTGCACCTGCGCCCCGCGGAACTGTCCGGCGGCGAGAAGCAGAGGGTCGCCATCGCCCGGGCCCTCGCCAAACAGCCCCGGCTGATCTTCGCCGATGAGCCCACCTCGGCCCTCGACGGCGAGAACGGCCAGCGGGTCATCTCCCTTCTGCAGGGTGCCGCCCGGGAGCAGGACGCGGCGGTGATCTGCGTCACCCACGACCAGAGACTTGAAGCCTGGGCGGATCGGGTCATCCACATCGAGGATGGCCGGATCGCCGGAACGAAAGCGGAGACACCATGACGGGCCTGCTGCGCAAACCCCTGGCCTGGGCCCTCGCCCTTCTGCTGGCGGCGGGAGTTGGCTTCGCCGTCTGGCGTGGCCGCACGCCTCCAGGGCCTGCCCCCACAGAGGCGGTCGTTGCGACCTCGCCCTTCGCGGCGGCGGCCAATGGCAAGGTCGACGTGGAAGGCGGCATGATCCAGGTCGCCGCACGCCGGGCGGGCATCATCCGAGACGTCCTGGTGAACGAGGGCGATGACGTGGTCCGCGGCCAGATCCTGGCCCGGCAGGAGGAAGAGGAGCCGCGCCTTGCGGCCAGCCGCGCCTCCGCCGCCCTCAGCGAGGCCCGGGCGCAAATCGCTGCCCTCGAGGTCACCGTCTCGACGGCGCGCAGGGAGCGTGAGCGCCTCCAGGCCCTGGTGAGTTCGAACTTCGTCGCCGGGCAGAAGTTGGACCAGGCCAACGACCAGGTGCGCCAGGCCGAGGCGGACCTGGCGTCCGGGGAGGCCGCAGTCGAGACCGCCAGGGCCGTCCTGGCCCAGTCCCAATACGAACTGGAGCAGACCCTCGTCCGCGCGCCGGTGGATGGCCGGATCGCCCGGCGCTACGCCAATCCGGGCGTCGGGGCCTCGACCCTGAACGTCTCGACCCTCTTTGACCTCGAACCCCGCACCCCGCGTATCGTCCGGGCGGAGGTGACCGAAGGCGCCCTGCCCTCTGTGTCGGTGGGCCAGGCGGTGGAGATCAGTCCCGAGGCCGACCCGACCAAGCGCTATACCGGATCCGTCCTGCGCATCTCGGCCGTCTTCGGCGCGCGCAGGCTGCAGTCCGACGATCCCTCCGAGCGGAAGGACGAACGCGTGGTCGAGGTGGTGGTCAGCGCCACAGACGCACCCCTGTTGATCGGCCAGCGGGTGCTGGTGCGGTTCCTCAAGCCGTCGACTCGGCCCGCCGGGCCGGCTTGACGCCCGGCCGCGCCCGCCGCACAACCCGGCCCGACTTCAATTCTGGGCAGGGAGCCTTCTCATGGCTGACATCCGTTTCGACGGTAAGGTTGCGATCGTCACGGGCGCAGGCGGGGGCCTCGGCCGCCAGCATGCGCTGGAACTGGCCCGGCGCGGCGCCAAGGTCGTGGTCAATGACCTCGGGGGGTCCGTCGACGGCTCGGGCGGCTCCTCGGCTGCAGCCGAGGCGGTGGTGGCCGAGATCAAGGCCTTCGGTGGTGAGGCCATCGCCAACGGCAGCTCGGTGACCGACGACGCCGGCGTCGCCCACATGGTCCAGCAGGCCATGGACACCTGGGGCCGGATCGACATCCTGGTCGCCAACGCGGGCATCCTGAGGGACAAGACCTTCTCGAAGATGGAAATTGCCGACTTCGAGGCGGTGATGAACGTCCACGTCATGGGCTCGGTGAAGCCGGCCAAGGCGGTCTGGGAGATCATGAAGGCCCAGAACTACGGGCGGATCGTGGTCACCACCTCCTCCACCGGCCTCTACGGCAACTTCGGCCAGTCGAACTATGGGGCCGCCAAGCTCGCCCTGATCGGCTTCATGAACACGCTGAAGATCGAAGGCCAGAAGAACAACATCCACGTCAACGCCATCAGCCCCGTCGCCGCCACCCGGATGACCGAGAACCTGATGCCGGCCGAGGTCCTGGCCAAGCTGAAGCCGGAATACGTGACCCCGGCTGTGGTCTACCTGGTGTCGGAAGAGGCCCCCACCGGGGTCGTCATGACCGCAGGCGCCGGTGCCTTTGCCCAGGCGCGCATCTACGAGACCGAGGGGGTCTACCTCGGCGAGGGCGGACTGTCGGTCGAGGAAGTCCGCGACAACTTCGCCCGCATCACCGACCCCACCGGCCAGCAGGCCTATGTGAACGGCGGCGAGCAGAGCGGGAAGTTCTTCCGCAAGATGCAGGGCGGCTAAGCCGTCCCGATCCGAGGGCCGGCGTTTTCCCCTTGCCCAATGAGGGCGAACCCGGCCTATCTTCGCGCGCCCCAGAGATACCGGGCGCTGTGTGGGAGAAGCCCAGAGTGTCCACGGTCAACCGGTCGCCGACGAACGGAAACCTCAGTCTTCCCGCCGCCATGGCCTTCGCCGCCATCAGCCTGCCCCTCGCCGCCCTCGGACTGTCTGTCGGCGTCCAGCTTCCTCCCTACTTCGCAAGCCAGCTCGGCGTGAGCCTCGCCGTCGTCGGCAACGCCTTCTTCCTGGTGCGCGCGCTGGACATCTGGCTGGATCCGGTCATCGGTCTTGGCATGGACCGCACGCGGACCCGGTTCGGGCGGTACAAGGTCTGGATGGTGGCCGGCGCCCCATTACTGATCGCCGCCGTCTACATGCTTTATAACGCGCCCCAGGGTGCCACGCTGGTCTACCTGGTGATCTGGCTGCTGGCCATGTACCTGGGCCAGTCCATCATGGGACTTTCGCACTCGGCCTGGGCAGCGGTCCTGGCCAAGAGCTATGAACAGAGGTCCCGGATCTTCGGCGTCCTGACCGCCGTGGGCGTGATCGGCTCGCTGACAGCCCTGGCCATCCCGATCCTGCTGGAGCAGGCGGGCGTCAAGGACATCAACCCGATCCAGGCCATCGGCTGGTTCGTGATCGCCATGATCCCTATCACCCTCCTGATTGCGGTGATCCCGACCCCGGAGACCATTAGCAAGGACGACGGCGGCCACTTTACATTGGCTGACTATGCCAAGCTGTTCAGCCGGGGAAACGTCCTCCGGATCCTGGCGGCAGACCTGCTCATCACCCTGGGGCCAGGCTGGATGGCCGCCCTTTACATGTTCTTCTTCACCAACTCCCGGGGATTCTCCCCGACGGGCGCCAGCCTTCTCCTGATGGTCTACATCGTCGCAGGCTTCGTGGGCGCGCCCTTGACGGCGGCCCTGGCGAACCGGATCAGCAAGCACCGGGCCCTGATCCTGACCACCACCCTCTACTCGATCGGACTGGTCCTGCTGCTGTTCCTGCCGAAGGGGAACTTCATGTTCTTTGTTCCGACCATGGCCATCGAGGGCGCACTCGCCGCTGGATTTGGGGTCATGACCCGGGCCATCACCGCGGACATCGGTGATGAACTCCGCCTTGAGGGTGGCCGCGAGCAGATCGGCCTCCTCTACGCCCTCACCGCAGCGACCAGCAAACTGGCCGGCGCCTTCTCGATCGGCCTGACTTTCAATGTCCTGGCCTGGATCGGCTACGACGCCAAGGTCGGCGCCACGAACACGCCCGGGCAGATCCTCGGCCTTGAGCTCGCCTACATCGTCGGACCCATTGTCTTCGTCATGCTCGCGGGTGCCTGCTTCATCGGCTACAAGCTTGACGCGACCGCCCACGCCGAGATCCGCCGCCAGCTGGACGAGCGGGATGGCCACACGGACGTCGTCTACGAGGAGGCCGCCGTCCTGGAAGGCCTGACTGGAGAGCCCGGGGGGCATTCCACCGTAAACAAGACCTGACGGCTCAGGCCACCGCCGCCGCCAGGCTGGTGAAGGCCCGGGACGAGGCGCTTTCGGGTGACGACAGGACAAGGGGCCGGCCT
>CAIWHQ010000123.1 GCA_903912465.1 uncultured Alphaproteobacteria bacterium
ATTCGGATCCGGGTCCGGAGCCCCGCGACGCCCGGGCCATTTCCGATGACCTGGAGGCCCTGGTCGCCCGTGTCGATGCGACCTCGCGCCTGGTCCTGGGGGGACATTCCATGGCCGGGCTCTTCCTGCGCAGCCTCGCCCCCCGGATAGGCCATCGCCTGGACGGCCTGGTGCTGGTGGACGCCGTGACCCCAGAGTACAGCGCGCATCCGACCGCAGTCCGGATGATCGACGGCTTCCGCCTGGCCATGTTCGGGCTCGATCGGGTGGCCGACCTCGGCGTCATGCAGGCCTGGGCCCTGGTAGCTGGCGACCGGATCGGTCTTCCGGCTGAGGTCTCGCTTGAGAAGCGACGGATCTACGCCTCGGCCTCCCATGCGCGGACGGCAGCCCGGGAAGTGCAGCAGTGGCGGGCCTCCGCCGAGCAGGGTCGGATCCAGGGGCCCTTCGATCCGGA
Source organism: uncultured Alphaproteobacteria bacterium (assembly GCA_903912465.1). GTDB lineage: Bacteria > Pseudomonadota > Alphaproteobacteria > Caulobacterales > Caulobacteraceae > Phenylobacterium. The sequence goes on from CAIWHQ010000123.1 coordinate 458, forward strand.
CCTGCCCGTGGCTGTCGTGACGGCGGGTGCCGTGCCCCTGCCCGCCGACCTCCAGGCCCTCCAGAATGCCCCGGCTGTCGATTCCTGCGCCGGATGGGTGGACCGCGTCCCCGGGGCCCGGCACGCCAGCCTTCTGGGGCCCCAGTACGCCGACCGGATCGTCCGAGGCTTCGAGCACGTCCTCTCGGTCAGTCGCGCAGGCTAGCCTCCAGGGCCGCCGCCCCGGCTTCGGTGGCGACGCCGCCGCAGGCCGCGACCAGGCGCGCCCGTGCCAGGGGGCGGAGCTGGACGCCCGAGCCCGGCGTCCCGGCGAGCCGGACCTCCCCTTCGGATACTACCGCGGGCAGGGCGCCCCGGCAGGGCGCCGGCGCTGCCGCCAGGGCCGCCCGGGCCTGGGGTTCCAGGCGCGACATCCTCCCGGCCAGCAGGCTGACCCGGGCGGACCGGTTCGCCACGACCTCGAAGCGCCCGTCGAAGACCCCCGTCTCCCCGGCTTCCAGCTCGAGATCGACGACCCCGGAACGCCGGGCCTCCCCTGGTGAGCGGGTCCAGAGGATCCGGGCTCCGTCGGCAAGGATCAGGGCCCCGGCCAGGGTGGCGTGAACGGCGCCGGTGCCGGACAGCCGCTCGCAGAGCGCCCCGAGGGCGGCGGACCTGGGCGGCTTCGCAGACCCGGCTGCTGCCAGACAGGCTGCGCCCGCCACCTGGATCGCCGCGCCCCTGTCCGCTGTCCGGAAGCGCCCCCGGTCCAGGACCAGCCCGAAGGACACCGACTGTACCTCGGCCGACAGGGCCGCGGCGGCTCCGCCCGCGTCGCGGAAGGGAAGATGCAAGTCCTCGCTGCCGGGCTCGCCGGACAGGGCAAGCCGGGCGCGGCTGCGGGCGAACCGGACGTCACTGTTGGCCGGATCCTCGATCCAGGATTCGCCCCGGGCTGCGAGCCACGCCCGCAGGTCCGACCGGCGGATCCCAAGCAGGGGGCGCAACAGAAAGACCCCCCGGCCCTCTGGCCAGACGGGCGAGGGCGTCCATTCCCGGGGAGAGGGTGTGGTCCCGCCCATCGTCCGCATGACCTCGGCCTCCGCCAGGTCGTCCGCCGTGTGCCCCATCAGGATCACCCGGGCGCCCGCCGCGCGCGCGGCGTCAGCCAGGAGCCGGTGACGGGCCTGACGGGCGGCTGCGGGAAGTCCGGTCTGTGGATGGGGGCCCTCCCAGGTGAGGGCCCTGAACCCGGCGCCGATCCTCTGGGCTGTCTGCGCGCAGGTTCGGGTCCAGTCCGGGCTTGAGGGGCTCAGTCCGTGATCCACGGTGAAGACCAACAGGGGGCGAGCCTGGCGCCGGGCCCAATCTGCGGCGATGAGCGTCAGGGCCAGGGAGTCCCCGCCCCCCGACAGGGCGATGGCGAGGGGCGCGCCGGGTCCGGCGTCCAGCCTCGCGTCCAGGCGCCCTTCTGCCCGGGCTGCGGGGTCCGCCTCGGGGGTCAGGCGCCGCACCGCGACTGGGCGGAGACCGCCGCCGCACGGGTGCGCGCACCCTCCGACGCCGCCGGATAGCGCGCCGTCAATGTCTCCAGGGCCTGACAGGACTCCACCGTCTTGCCCAGTCGTCCCAGGGCGCGGGCCAGTTCGACCACGGCGTCCGGCGCCCACCAGGTGGCGGGCCATCCCTTCAGGGCGGTGATGTAGTCTGCCGCAGCGTCCGCCCAGGCCGACTGCTGGGACCGGGCCCGGCCGCGAAGATAGGCCCCTTCGCCGGCCTTCGGGTCTCCGGGTGCAGACGCAAGCCAGGTCGTCAGGGTGGCCTCTGCCGTGCGGGGATCCCCGCCCTGCAGCTGCTGCCGCCCGAGGGTGAGGCCATCCTGCGAAGGTGCAGCGGGGGATCCAGGCGCCGTGGCCGCCACCGCTGGTCCCGCTGCGACCGGGACGGGGGTCGGGGAGGCCGGTTGGGGACCTGTCATCCGGTCCTGCAGGGCCTTGACGTCGCCCCGGGCAAGGTCGGCGTTGCGCGCGGCGGACTCGACCTGGCCGTTGAGGTCCTTGAGCGCCCTCTCGAGGTCGGACACCCGGTCCGAGAGCTCCCGGATGCGGACATCCCTGGGGTCCTCCGCGGGTGGCGCAGCGGTGGAAACGGCCGGGATGGCGAGCACCAGTCCGAGGCCGATCAGGGCGTTCCTCAGGCCGACCATGGACTAGCGGACGCCGCCGATGAGCACGGTTCGGGCGTTACGGTTCCGGCGAAAGGCCTCGTCGTCGGCACCGGGATCGACGGGCCGCTCCTTGCCGAAGGAAACGGTGGAGATCCGTGACGGCGAGACTCCCCGCATGACCAGTTCGTCGCGCACGGCGTTGGCCCGGCGAGAGCCCAGGGCGATATTGTACTCCCGGGTGCCCCGCTCGTCGGCATTGCCTTCGATCCGGACCTGGACGGCGGGATAGCGGTTCAGCCAGGCCGCCTGACGTTCGAGGATGACGGCGGCATCCTCCCGGACATCGTACTGGTCGATGTCGAACAGGACCCGGTCGGAAACATTGATGACGAAGTCCTGCTCGGTCCCCGGCAGGGGCGCACCGGTCACGGAGTCGGGGCGGCGAACCGGCTGGATCGCGCCAGTGCCGGTAGCGGAACCCCCGGCGACAGGCGTCCCGGCCTCGGGCGGCTTGTCGGTCTCGGGCCCCGGCTTGGGTGTCGACTGGCAGGCCCCAAGGAGGGCGGCGGCGGCGAAGAGGGGCGTCCAGCGCAGGGCGGTATGGGTTTTCATTCGGGTGTCCTCACGTCGTCAGTTGATCAGGGGCGACCACGCCGGGTCCGAGGCCCCGCCGGTGTAGGGGGCCGGTTTCAGGATGCGGCCTGTGACATCTACGGTCCAGAGGCGAGGTTCGCCCCCGGCTTCCTGGCGGCTGAACAGCAGCACCCGGCCATTCGGGGCCCAGGTCGGGCCCTCGTCCATGTAGCTTGAAGTCAGGGTCCGCTCGTCCGAGCCTTCAGGCCGCATGACGCCGATGTGGAACTGTCCGCCGCCCTGCCGCGTGAAAGCGATGAAGTCGCCTGTAGGGCTCCAGACCGGCGAGGTGTAGCGCCCGTCTCCGTAGGAGATGCGCCGGGCCCCGCCGCCCGCGGCGTCCATGATGTAGAGCTGGGGCGAGCCGCCACGATCGGAGTTGAAGACGATCCGGCTTCCGTCGGGGGAGAAGGCCGGGGAGGTATCGATGGCCGGATCCGAGGTCAGTCGACGGCTTTGCCGGTTGACCAGGTTCATGACCCAGATGTCCGAGTTGCCGTTCTTCTCAACGGCGAAGGCAACCTGGCTCCCGTCCGGCGAGAAGCGCGGGGCAAACACCATGCCGGGGAACTGGCCGAGGCTCTCCCGGCGACCGGTCTCCAGGTTCAGCAGGTAGACAGACGACCCCTCGGGCCGCAGGGCCATGTAGGTGATTTCCTGACTGGAGGCGGAAAAGCGCGGCGAGAGGACGATCTCCGAGCCGTCGGTCAGGTAGCTGGGATTGGCGCCGTCCTGGTCCATGACCGCCAGCCTGAGCGTCCGCTCCAGGCGACCGCCGGTTTCCGATACGAACACGACCCGGGTGTCGAAATAGCCCTTCTCGCCCGTCAACCGCTCGTAGACGGCGTCCGAGATCTTGTGCGCCACGCGGCGCCAGTTCTCGGGGGTTGAGGTGAACTGCAGGCCGAGCAGCTGCTGGCCAGCGGGAACGTCCCAGAGGCGGAAGTCCACCTGCAGGCGGCCGTCCACGAGCTGGACCTTACCATTGACCATGGCCTGGGCGCCGAGGGACTTCCAGGCGGCGAAGTCAGGCTCGACGGCGACCTCCGATCGGCGGCCTCCGGAGTCGACCGGCGCGAACAGCCCCGATCGGCTCAGGTTATCCATGATGACCCGGGCGATTTCGGCACCCCTTTGACCCTCGAAGTCCGGGGTGGCCAGGGGAAGCGGGCGGATATCGCCCCGGTTGACGTCCACCTCGATCTCGGCGCGCGCGTACGACGGCACCAGGCTGACCCCGGTCAGGGCCAGGCAGGCGACGAGAGCGGCTGCGGACATCTTCATGAACAGGCCTCCCGGGCGTTGAAGTTGACGGCGAACCGGCGACTGGTCGGACCCGCCAGGTCGGTGAAAGGCGCGGCCTGGTAAACGGCCCGGATGGCGCGCTCGGCCGCCGCCCTGACGGTGGGATTGTCCGAGCGCTCAAGCCCGCCCGCTTCCACCGGCCCTTCGAGTGCCCCGGAGGCGGCAAGGCCGAAACTCACCCGGACCCGGACATCGCGCCCGCCTTCCACCTCGCAATTGGGGGTCCAGCGTTGCTGTAGCTGGTCCTGAAGTCCGGCAAGGGCTGCGGCGCTCGGTCCCGCGGCGGCTGCAGGGCCCGGGCGTCCGCCGCCCATCCGGGCGACCTCGGTGGCGAGGGCCTCGAGGTCCAGTCCCCCGCCCGTCTGCCGCGTCACGGCGGGTGCCGGGCGCGGAGGCCCCGGCCTTGTGGCGGGTTGTGCGGCCGGCTTCGTCACTGCGGCCTTCTGGGGCAGTGGCGGCGGCGTCGTTGGCCTTGCGGCCAGGGCCGGGACCGGCCGCGGGGTCGGGATCTGGGGTTCCGGGACGGGCTGCAGTGCGGCCTCGACCGTCGGTGCGGGTTCCGGCGCAGTCGCTTCGACCTCAAGGGCCTCCACCTTCGGGGCCGGGGGTCCGGCAGCTGCGGCCTCGGCGGCGAAGAAGTCTGAGGGACTGGCCAGCCGCACGGCAATTGGCCCGGGATCGGCCGGGGGGCCGGTTCCTGCGGCGCTGGCCATGAGCAGGGCGGCGATCAGCGCCAGGTGGGCGAGGGTGGAGACGGCAAGCCCGGGGCTGAGAGTCGGGCTTCCCCTCATGGCGTCTCCGGGGGCGTAGCGAGCGCCTCTGGCGGCGGCCCGGCCGGGGCCCCGCCCGTCTCTGTGATCAGATTCAGGTTCCGGTAGCCACGGACCGACAGGGCGGCCATGACCCGGGCGACATCTGCATAGGCGGCGCGCCCGTCGGCTCGGACGAAGACCTGCCGGGCGGGGTCGCCCGAGGCGGCAGCGGCGAGGGCCGGGCCCAGGGCCTCGAAGGGCGTTGCCTTGTCCTGGACGAAGACGGTGCCGTCGGCGCGGATCGCGATGCTGACCGGGGCCTCGGCTTCGCGGATGGCACCGGCTTCGGTTTTCGGGAGTTCAAGGGGCACGCCGGCGGTCAGCAGGGGCGCGGAGATCATGAACACGATCAGGAGGACCAGCATGACATCCACAAGCGGCGTCACATTGATCTCGGACAGGGCCGAGCGCCTGTTGCGGCCGTAGCGCCGCCTGCGGCCTCCCCCGCCGGCTCCGGAAAACGCGTCGTTCGCGGACAGGGCCATGGGTCAGACCTTCGCGGCCAGTCGCCGCTGGACGGCGGTGGACAGGTCGTCAGCGAAGGCCTCCAGCCGGGCGGCATAGCGGCCGACCGCGGAGGAGTAGTGGTTGAAGGCGATATAGGCGGGAATGGCGGCGATCAGGCCCAGGGCGGTAGCGAACAGGGCCTCGGCGATGCTGGGCGCCACGACGGCCAGGTTGGTGTTCTTCTGGACCGCAATGGCCTGGAAGCTGTGCATGATCCCCCACACGGTGCCGAACAGGCCGACGAAGGGCGAAGCCGTGGCGACGATGGCCAGGGCCGAAAGTCCCGTCTCGATCCGCAGGGCCTCACGGGCGATGGCGGCGTCGAGGACCCGGTCGATCCGCTGGATCAGGAAGGCCGCCTGTCCTTCCGAGACCGGACCGCGCCCGCGCACCTCGCGCCATTCAAAGAGCGCCGCCTGGAGCATCCGGTGAAGGGTGTGGGGCGGGTTGTCGCCAGCCTCAAGGGCGATGTCCTCGAGGCTGCGTCCAGATGCCGCCTCGGTTTCGAAGGCATCCGCCGCCCGGTTCAGCCCGCGAAGGCGCATGCCCTTGTCGAGGATCACGGCCCAGGAGGCCAGCGACGCCAGGCCAAGGAAGACCATCACGGACTTCACCACCCAGTCCGCCCTGGCGAACAGGGCGAGGAAGGAGAAGGTCTCCGGCGTGATGGCGGCGGGCTCCATGGTCTCTCCGGGTCTGCCCTGTTTCAGGTCCGATAAAGGGGGCTTCGCCAGACTGCAGTCGACCGTGGCAAAGATAGGGCGGACCCTAGCCAGGCAGGCACGACTTTTTGGTTAACGCGCAGGCCTGACCGACGGAAATGCGAGGCCGGGCCGGGGGTCACCAGGGGTCGATATAGGGGTACTTCTTGCCCTCGCGCGGCCGCACCGGCGGCAGGGCCTGGAGGCCCCGGATGATCCAGCTGCGGGTGTCCGCGGGGTCGATCACGTCGTCCAGGCCGCCGCCTGCGGCTGCGTTCACGGCCTTGGCGCTGTCATAGGCCCGCTCGACACGCTTGTCGAAATCGGCCCGCCGGGCCTCGGGGTCCTCGATGGCGGCAAGCTCCTTCCGGAAGCCCAGCTTGACCGACCCCTCGATGTTCATCCCGGCGAATTCGGCGGTGGGCCAGGCGACGGTGAAGTAGGGCATGCCCGAGCTGGCCCCGCACATGGCCTGGACGCCCAGTCCGTAGGCCTTGCGCACCACCACCCCGAACAGGGCGGTGGTGACATTGGCCCCGACGTTGAACATCCGCAGGGCGTGCCGGACCAGGGCGGTCCGCTCGACATCCGGCCCGACCATGATGCCCGGGCAGTCCATCAGGCTGAGGATGGGAATGTCGAAGGCGTCGCAGAGCTGGATGAAGCGGGCACCCTTGTCGGCGCCGGGCGAATCCACTGCGCCGGCAAGGTGGTGCGGGTTGTTGGCGATCACCCCCATGGGCCGGCCCTCGACCCGGATGAAGGCGGTGATGACACCCACCCCGAACTTCTCGCGGATCTCGAGGACAGAGCCGGTGTCGGCGATCGTCGAGATGATCTCGCGCATGTCGTAGAGCCGCAGGCGGTTCTCGGGGATGACGTGCCGGAGCGTCCTCTGGTCGGGTGCCTCCCAGTCAGCCACCGGGCCCTGGAAGTAGGACAGGTATTTCTTGGCGACCTCGACCGCCTCGGGCTCGTCGCGGACCAGGATGTCGACGACGCCGTTGGGGACCTGGAAGGACATGGGGCCCACTTCCTCGGGCGTGTAGATGCCCAGGCCGCCGCCCTCGATCATGGCGGGCCCGCCCATGCCGAGCGTCGTGCCCTCCGTGGCGATGATCACGTCGCTGGAGGCCACCAGGGCCGTATTGCCAGCGAAGCAGCGGCCGTTGACGATGGCCACCAGGGGCACGAGGCCGCTGAGCTGGGCGTACTGCGTGAAGGTCGACGTATCGAAGGCCACGCCCGGCCCCGTGGAATCGTCGCCCGGACGTCCGCCGCCGCCCTCGCCGAACAGGATCACGGGAAGCCGCAGGCGCTTGGCCAGGTCGAACATCCGGTCCTGCTTGTAGTGGTTGCGTCCGCCCTGGGTGCCGGCGAGGACCGTGTAGTCGTAGGCCACCACCATGGCCCGGCTCTGTTCGGGCCCGAACTGGTCGCCGTTGATGGCACCGATGCCGGCCACCACGCCGTCGCCGGGCGTGGTCCGGCGCAGGGTCTCGATGTCCGCGCGCCGGTGCTGGCGGGCGACGATCAGGGGCCAGTATTCCTTAAAGGAGCCGGCATCCATCAGCTGGTCGATGCTCTCGCGGACCATCCGGTAGCCCCGGGCATGGCGCTTCGCCACCACCTCGGGACGGTTCTCGTCGAGGGTGTAGGCGTGCCGGTCGAGGTTTTCCTGCAGGTCGGACCGGATGAAGTCGGGGTCGACGTGTGCTGCCCCCTCGATCCGTGCGCCGGAGACCTCGGCCTCCTCGATGAAGACGATGGGATAGCCCTCCCGCACCACGTCCCCGACGGACATGGTCACCGCCCGGACCCGGCCGTCCCGGTCGGCGGTGATGACGTGCTCCATCTTCATGGCCTCGACGATGGCCACCTGCTGGCCCCGGCGAACCTCGTCGTCGACGGCGACGTCAATCGCGGTGATGGTCCCCTGGATCGGCGAGCCGACCCCCACCGACCCGTCAGGGCCCACCGCCTCGGCCTCCAGGTCGGGCCCGGTCTCCACTGTCGCCGCCTGGGCCGACTTGACGTCCGCGTCGTGCTTGAAGAGGGCCAGGGGGTCGCGGGTGTTCACCCGGGCCCCCGCAAATCCGCCCGCTGTTTCCGGGGCGACCTTCCGCGACAGGGCTGCGTAGCGGCTGACGGCCGTCTCGTCCGGCGCGGCCAGCTCTGCGACATTCTCGTCAAGCCAGCGCGTGTGCACCGCCCCGGCGACGAAGTCCGGATGGCGCAGGATGTTGCGGAGGAGGCCGATATTCGTGGCGACACCCTCAAGCCGGAATTCCGACAGGGCGCGCAGGGACCGGGCGACCGCCGGCCCGGCGTCGGCACCGTCCGCGCTGCAGATCACCTTGGCCAGTAGGGAGTCGAAGGCGGTGCTGGTCCGGTATCCTGCATAGCCGAAGCCGTCCGTGCGCACGCCCGGGCCACTGGGCGCCTCATAGGCGGTGAGGACCCCGCTGGAGGGACGCACGGACCCGTCAGGGGCCAGGGACTCCAGGTTCACCCGGGCCTGGATGGCGAAACGCGCCGGAGTCGGGGCGTCGGGGTCGGGAAGTCCAAGGTCGGCCAGGGTCGCGCCCTCCGCCAGCCGGATCTGCGCCTGCACGAGGTCGACCCCGGTGATGGCCTCGGTCACCGTGTGCTCGACCTGCAGGCGGGCATTGGCCTCGATGAAGACAAAGGGCGGGTCCGCTGGCGCGCCGGAGGCGTCCACCAGGAACTCGAAGGTCCCCAGGCTCGTGTACCCGACGCTGCGGGCGAGGCGGAGGGCGGCGTCGAGGATCCGCTGGCGCAGGTCCGGATCGAGGCCAGGCGCCGGGGCGATCTCCACCACCTTCTGGAACCGGCGCTGGACGCTGCATTCGCGCTCGCCAAGGTGGGTCACCTCGCCGGCCCGGTCGCCGAGAACCTGGACCTCGATATGCCGCGCCCGGGACAGGAAGGCCTCGACATAGACATCCGGGACGCCAAAGGCGGCCTGGGCCTCCGAGCGGCAGCGGGCGTAGGCGGCGTCCAGTTCGTCGACCCCGGCGACCACCCGCGAGCCCCGGCCGCCGCCGCCGGCCAGGGCCTTGATGATCATGGCCTGGCCCTTGGGCCGTCCGTCCAGGAAGTCCCGGGCCTCCTCCAGGGTGACGCTGCGGTCCAGTCCGCGGCTGACGGGCACACCCGCCGCCAGTGCCGCCTCCCGGGCCCGGGCCTTGTCGCCGAACAATTCGAGGTGCTCGACGGACGGGCCGATGAAGGTCAGGCCTGCCGCGGCGCAGCGCCGGGCGAATTCGGCCCGTTCGGAGAGGAAACCGTAGCCCGGGTGGACCGCGTCGCACCCGCTATCGAGGGCGGCCTGAACGACTGCATCCATGTCGAGGTAGGCAGAGGGGCCCTTGCCGGCCAGGGGATGGGCCGCGTCCGCCATCCGGCGGTGCAGGCTGTCGGCGTCATCCTCGGACCAGACCGCCACCGTGCGGCGTCCCAGGTCCGACGCCGCGCGGGCGATGCGGATGGAGATTTCGCCTCGGTTGGCGATCAGGATGGAAGATATCTTCACGGACGTTTCCTCCGGACCTCTTCGGGTCTCCCAGTTTGGCCCTGGCGGGGCAGTCGGGCCCCTTCCGACAGATCTCCGCCCAAGCCGGATGGGAGAAGTCCAGCATACTTGGCCCCGGTCAAGCCCAGTTCCCCGGACAGGATGTCGAAGATGTACTCGCCCACGCCGGGTCCAGCGGATCGTCGAGCGGGACGATCCGGGCTGCGGCGACATCGCGGACGCGAGGGCCCGCCGCCCCCGGGTGTCAGTCCGTCGCGTCGAGGATCGGGGCCAGCCGCTCGCGCAGAGCGCGTGAAGGCCGCGTCGGACGGCCGGAGAGGTCGATGCACGCAGCCTCGACCTGGGCCTCGCAGACCAGGTCGTCGCCGCGCAGGATCCGCTGGTGGATGAACATGCGGGGCCCCCGGATGCGCTCGTAGAGGGTCCGGACCTGCAGGGCGTCGTCGACCCGCGCCGGCCGGCGGAAGTCGATCTCCATGCGCACCACGGTGAAGGCCGAGGGGCGCTCGTCGCCCAACAGGTCGGTATGGGAGACCCCCGCCGCCCTCAGGGCGTCGCTGCGGCCCCGCTCGAAATAGCGCAGGTAGTTGGCGTGATAGACGACGCCGGTGAAGTCCGTGTCCTCGTAGTAGATGCGCACGGGCAGGACGTGCTCGCGGCCCTCGAACCGCCCGCAGGACGGGGCGTCCCTGTCGTCAGCCGTCATCCCCGTCTCCCTCGAAGAGGCCGCCCTGCCCGACCGGAGGCGGCGAAGGCGGCGGTGTCAGGCCCAGGTGCTCGTAGGCCCGGGCACAGGCCACCCGGCCCCGGGGCGTGCGCTGGATGAAGCCCTGCTGCAGGAGATAGGGCTCGATGACGTCCTCGACGGCGTCCCGGGCCTCGGCGATGGCGTAGGCCAGGGTCTCCAGGCCGGCGGGGCCGCCAGCATAGTTCTCGATCAGGGCGCGGAGATAGCGGCGGTCCAGGCTGTCCAGGCCGGCAGGATCCACCTCCAGGCGGGCCAGGGCCCGGGCGGCGGCAGCCCGGTCGATGGCGCCGGCACCCTCGGCCTCGGCGAAGTCGCGCACCCGCCGCAGAAGGCGTCCCGCCACCCGAGGCGTGCCCCGGGCCCGGGCGGCGATCTCACCCGCGCCGTCCGGGGTCAGGTTCAGTCCCAGCCGCCCGGCGGCATGGGCCAGAACCTTGACCAGTTCGTCCGCCGAATAGAATTCCAGCCGGATGGGAATGCCGAACCGGTCCCGCAGGGGTGTGGCCAGCATGCCCGCCCGGGTGGTGGCCGCCACCAGGGTGAAGGGGGCGATGTCGATGCGGATCGACCGGGCCGCGGGCCCCTCGCCGATCATCAGGTCGAGGACGTGGTCCTCCATGGCCGGATAAAGGATCTCCTCCACCGGGGCGGCCAGGCGGTGGATCTCGTCGATGAAGAGGACGTCCCGGGGCTCCAGGTTGGTCAGTATGGCCGCAAGGTCGCCCGCCTTGGCCAGGACCGGCCCGGAGGTGGTGCGGAAGTTCACTCCCAACTCCCGGGCGATGATCTGGGCCAGGGTGGTCTTGCCCAGGCCCGGCGGGCCGAAGAGGAGGACGTGGTCCATGGCCTCGCCCCGGCCCCGGGCGGCGTCGATGAAGATGGTGAGGTTCGACTTGGCGGCGGCCTGGCCGACGAATTCGGACAGGGTCTGGGGCCTCAGGGCCCGGTCGCCGGGCTCGGGCGGCCCGGGCTCCCCGGAGACCAGCCGGGTCACCGGCCCATCTCCTTAAGGCCGGCCCGGACAAGGTCGGAGACGGAGGCCTCAGGGCCCAGGGCGGCAGCGGCCTGCTCCACCAGGCGTCGGGCCTGGGTCTCGGCCACGCCCAGGCCCATGAGGGCGGCGACGGCCTCGCCCGCGGCAGAGACCGGAGCGGGACCGGACGGGGCGGCTGCGGTACCGGCGGCGCTGAAGCCCGCCGAGCCGATCGGCTTGCCCTTCAGTTCCACCAGAATGCGCTGGGCGAGCTTTGGGCCCACCCCGCTGGCGCGCCCGACCTGGGCCCTGTCCTCCCGGGCCACGGCCTCGGCCAGGGCGGCGGGGGGCAGGACGTCCAGCACGGCCAGGGCGGCCTTGGGCCCGACCCCCTGCACCGACTGAAGCAGGACGAAGGCGGCGCGGTCGTCCGCGTCGAGGAAGCCGTAGAGACGGGGACCGGCGCTTTCCGACCACTGGGTCTCGACCCGCAGGACCACGGCCTCGCCGGCGGCGGGCAGGCGCGACAGGGTCCGGGCGCCGCAGCGCACGACCCAGCCGACCCCGCCCACGTCGATCAGGGCCTCCTCCTCGGTCGTCTCAAGGATCCTGCCGGCCAGCCGTCCGATCATGCCGCCAACCCTCCCTGAACACGGGCCCGTGTGCGGGCGTGGGCGTGGGCGATGGCCACGGCCAGGGCGTCGGCGGCGTCGGCGGCCGCACCTGCCGAGCCCGGCAGGATGCGGGCGATCATGAAGGCCACCTGGTCCTTGTCGGCTGCGCCGGTGCCGACCACGGACTTCTTGACCAGTCGTGCGGCGTACTCGGCCACCGGCAGGCCGGCCCTTGCCGGTGCCAGCATGGCCGCAGCCCGGGCATGTCCCAGCTTGAGGGCAGAGGCGGCATTGTTGTTCATGAAGGTCTCCTCGATGGCCGCCTCATCGGGCGACCATTCGGCGACCACGGCACTGATTCCCTCGAACAGGGTCAGGAGGCGTTCGGAGAAGGGGGCCTTCTCGTCGGGCACGACGACGCCATGGCCCAGGTGGGACAGCCGGTTACCCTCAACCCGGATCACACCCCAGCCCGTCCGGCGAAGGCCGGGGTCCAGGCCAAGGATTCGGAGGGGTGCGGGGCTCATGCGGTTCCACCGGCAGTTGTTCGTGATGTGTTCCTAGTCTGGTTCGCGGGTGTCGGGAAGGGGGGCGCTGGCGTCCTGGGGCAGCCAAGGGGGTCAGGGAGAGGCGGGAGGCCCCTCAGACGCCTCAACAATCCTGCCGCCGCTCAACACCAGCACTCGATCTGCCGAAGCGATCGTTTCAGGCCGGTGAGCGATCTTCAAACTGCTGGCACCATACGCATCGAAGATTTGAACGATTAATTGGAGGAATCTTCACTGATGTTATGGTAAATATCAAAATTGAGACACCCAAACGGAAGCTGAGAGGGTCCGATAGTGGAGCTACAAAACTTCTTCTTTTTGGTCTGCTTTATTGCATTTCATATTTGGTGCATCTTTAATTTCTATGCAATTTTACGATCGGGAAAGTTATCCGTTTTTTGGATTGAAGCCGATCGTTCCGAAAGACCTATTTTATTTCTTGTCACATTTATCTTATGTTTTATATTTTACTTGACATTTGCTGGACTATGGGAATCGCCGATATTTCAGCTATGGGATTGGAGACCATTCTTCTCCTGATTTACCCGGCTGCGAATGCATTCTGAATTGCAATCGCGATAGTG
>CAIWHQ010000124.1 GCA_903912465.1 uncultured Alphaproteobacteria bacterium
GGGCTCGACCGCCTCGCCCGCGCCGACCTGTCGGCCCTCATCGACGGCCTGACCTATACCGGCCTCGTGAAGACGGCCGCGACCTACGCCGAGACCGCCCCGGCCATGGCCTTCCGGGAGGACGCCATGAAGCGGCGGCTGACAGACATCCGCGCCCTCAGCCCCGGGCGGCTGGTGCTGATGGGCCACGCCCTGCACCTGGTCCGCGACGATGCGGCCATCTCCGCCTCCGGGATCGTCGGCCCGGGCGGCCAGATGACGTCCTCCCTCGGCCACCACCTCGGCCGCGAACTGGGCCTGCCCATGTTCATCGTCTGGATGATCTACGGCGGCGGCGAGGACTCCCAGCCCCTGCCAGACCTCCCGCGCCGGGCGGACTTCGGCGCCGATACCCTCAATGCCCGGCTGGCAGCCCGGTTCGACCAGCCAGTGCTGCTGGACGCCCGGCAGGCGCCGGATACGCCCGTGCGCATCGCCCACATGTACAACACCGTGATCGAGACCGCCCTGCCAGGAGCCGTGGACGCCCTTTGGTTTGTCCCCAGAGTTTCTCCCCTGCGGGCCTGAAACCTGGGAAGGCCCGGAAAGGCCCGGAATGAAGAGAATTCAATGGGGTTTTGAGTCCTGGGTACCCGGAATCTCTCTTCTTTGGACGAAGGCGGCATGGTCGTCTCGAAATGTGATAAAAATGTAATAGCGGTATCCCTGAAGACGGGGCAATGTGTGTGCAATGGTGCCGAAAACGGGCAATCAGGCCGAAGGCGCAGGGAGAGGAAACGTACGATGAAGGGTCATTATCTTTATGGCGCGTCGGCGATCGCGGTCGCGGCCGGCCTCATGATGGCAGGTGCCGCCCAGGCCCAGGACACGAAGGCGAACACCGTCGAGGAAGTTGTCGTCACCGGCTCCTTCATCCAGGGCACGCCCAAGGATACCGCCATCCCCGTCGCGGTGCTGAACCAGGAAGACCTGGAAAAGCGCGGCTCGCCCTCCATCCTCGACATCATCAAGACCCTGCCGATCTCGGGCCCGGTCCTGGGTGACTCCAACCAGTTCTCCACCGCTTCCCAAGGCCGCAACGGCGGCGGCACCATCAACATCCGCGGCCTCGGTGCCCAGCGGACCCTGGTGCTCCTGAACGGCAAGCGTTTCGCCGGCTACCAGGCCGACACCAACCTCCTGCCGGAATCGGCCATCGGCCGGGTCGAGGTGCTGAAGGACGGTGCCGCGGCGACCTACGGCTCGGACGCCATCGGCGGCGTGGCCAACTTCATTACCCGCAAGAACTTCAGCGGCATCGAGGTCGGCGGCGACTATCGCTACGTGCCGGGTTCGGACGGCGGCGACTACAACGCCAACATCCTCTACGGCTGGGTGGGCGACACTTCCAACCTGTTGGTCAGCGCCGCCTACAAGCACCGCGGCCAGCTCGCCAACGTCGAGCGCGACTGGGTGATCGCGCCCTACACCACCAACCCCTCGGGTTGGTCGGTCCTGGGACAGCCGGGTGCCTATACCATCCGCTCCGGGGCCAACGGGGGCGGCTCAACCATCGGCTTTGCGGTCGACGCCAACTGCACCGCCGTCGGCGGCTTCGCTGGCTTCAGCGGCGCAACCCCGGCCTGCTATTTCACCTACATCCCCTTCGACAACATCGTCGAGGAGCAGGACCAGTACCAACTCTACAGTGAGTTCAATGCCGACGTCGGCGACTCCTCCAAGTTCCATGTCGAGGCCCTCTACACCCAGACCTCGCAGCCGGACTATCGGTTCTCACCGGGCTATCCGCCGACCTCCGGCCCCAACGGCCCAGGCTCGGTCAATGTCTACAGCGTTGCGGCCTCCAACCCTGGCTTCAACACCTTCCTGACCCAGACCGGTAACAGCGCCCTGATCGGGACGGCACAGAGCGCCCTTGCGACCCTCTGGCGTCCCCTCGGTGCTGGCGGCAACCCGACCACGGGCGGCCGCGGCGGCCAGAGCGGCAGCCGGAAGTACGAGGAAGTCCGGATCGCCGCCGACCTGTCGGGCGACACAGGTTTCTACGACATCGGTTACCAGCTCGGTGCCACCTACATCCGCGAGCTCCAGGACCAGCAGACGACGGACATCCTGATCGACCGGCTGCAGAGCTCCCTGAACGGCCTGGGCGGACCGGGCTGCACGGGCTCTACCCCCGGTGCCAACGGCTGCCAGTACTTCAACCCCTTCTCCAATGCCTATGCGGGGAACCCGGCCCTTGGCCTGACCAACCCCGGCTTCGTGTCGACCAACGCCAACAGCAAGTCCCTGGTGGCCTGGCTGTTCGACCGGCAGAAGTATAGGGCCCAGCAGGACACCTTCGTCTTTGACGCGGTCCTGAACGGCCAGCTGCCGGTCCTGGCCCTGCCGGGCGGGGATATCGGCTGGGCCGCCGGCGCCCAGTACAGGAAGGTCACCTTCCTCCAGCAGATCGACAGCCCGTTCTACAACGCAGACATCACGCCCTGCCCGGTGGTAGGCTCTACGAGCTGTACCTTCCGGACCGGCCCCTACATCTTCCTGGGCCAGAACAAGACCCTGCGCCTGGAGCAGAGCGTCTACGCCATGTTCGGCGAACTGAACCTGCCGATCACCGATAGCCTGAACGCCCAGCTGGCCCTTCGCTACGAGGACTACGGCGGCCAGACGGGGTCCACCACAAACCCACAGGCCCGGGTGAAGTGGCAGGCCCTGGAATGGCTGGCCCTTCGCGGGTCTTACGGCACCTCCTTCCGGGGTCCGACCTCGGCCAACGTGGCGCCCACCGGCACCACCGGCCTGTCGGGCATCGCCGCCGCCGGCAACAACTTCAAGTCGGTGGACTTCTTCGGCAACCCGGGCATCGGCGCCGAGACGGCGACCACCTATTCGGTTGGCGCGATCTTCCAGACCGACGCCCTGACCGCCACCCTGGACTACTGGTCCTATGACCTGCAGGACCAGATCACGACCGTTCCGGCCAACGTGGTCGCCACGGCAGTGGCGGGGATCGGGAACGGCAGCCAGACAGTGAACTGCGCCAGTGGCGTCCGTTACCTGATCACCTTCAACAACAACAATGCCTGCATCCAGGGCGTGACGGTCGGTAACGACATCGCCCGCGTCCGGTCCGACACCACCAATGGCCCGGGCATCAAGACCACCGGCATAGACGCTGACGTCGACTACCGCTTCGACGATGTCTTCGGCGGCGAAGTGCATGTCGGCGGCAATGTCAGCTACGTGCTCAACTTCGAGCAGGATGCGTTCAAGTTCGCGGGCGTCACCGTCTCGGGTGCCTACGACGCAGTCGGACTGACCAACTACAACCGCCTGCCGGGCACCATCCCGGACTGGCGCGGCCAGTTCTACGCCGACTACAACCGCGACATTCACAATGTCCGCTGGACCATGAACTATGTGGACGGCGTCACGGATGACCGTGGCCCGACCACGGTCCAGACCGGGGCGTCCACGAACTGCAACGTGGCCAACGCCACGGCGGGGACGGCGACCAACTGCAAGCTGATCACCTTCGGCCTGGAGCAGGACGCCTTCATCAGCCACGACCTGACCTACCGGCTGCAGCTGCCCAACGACCTGACCCTGACCGCCACGGTGTTCAACCTCCTCGACACCGAGCCCGCCCAGGCCCGGATCGAGATGAGCTACGATCCCTTCATCGGCAACCCGCTGGGCCGGACCTTCAAGGTCGGCGTCCGCAAGAAGTTCTGATCCCCTCAACCGAGGCTTCAGGCGCGCCGCCCCCGGAAACGGGGGCGGCGTTTCTGTTTTCGGACCAACGCCCTGCGCCGGGTGGCAAGTCCTTCGCCGCGTTGACACCTTCCCGGGGCGGGCTCACCATGCCTGCTCATCAAAAAAGCCGGACAAGGCTCCGGCGGCCAGGACAGGGAGGCCGACATGGCGGACGGTGAGATGCAGATGAAGGCGAATTTCCACGCCATGGTCGAGGGCACCGCCGAGGACTGGGCCGCCATCGGCCGGGCCGGCGCGCCCTTCCACCGCGAGTTCCCGAACCGGCTGGTCGCCCACCTGAACATGCTGGGCGAGGA
>CAIWHQ010000125.1 GCA_903912465.1 uncultured Alphaproteobacteria bacterium
GAGGGCCGCGCCATAGTTGGAATAGCTGGAGAGGACGCCGACTGGCCGCACCCGGCGCGGCCGCTCCTGGCGGAGATAGACGGCGAGGGGGCGGATGCGCGCGGGGTCCCGCTCGAAGAGGTGCCCGAGGGCCCGGTCCTCGAAGCCCGCCGAATGCGACATCAGGCTGTCCAGCGTCACCGGGCCCGGATAGCCCTGATCCCGCACCTGGACGGTTTCCGGCAGGAACAGGTTGACAGGCGCCTGCAGGCGCAGTCGCCCGGCATCCGCCTCCTTCAGGACCGTCAGCCAGGTGAAGGTCTTCGAAACCGAGCCGAGGCGGAACAGGGTCCGGTCGGGATCCACGGGTCGCCAGGGATCGAGCGAGGCCGCGCCATAGCCCTTCTTCAGGACGACCCGGCCGTCCTGGACGATCGCCACTGTCGCGCCGGCGATGTGGTCCTGGACCAGGGAGTCGCGGACGAGACCGTCGACGAAGGCTTCCAGCGCGGCATCCTGTGCGGTGTCTGCAGGCGTAGGTTCCGGCACCTTGGCGGTGCCTTCTGGCGTCCGGGTCGAGACCGGCTTCGCGGCGGCGGCCAAGCCTGCCCTCGCTGCCGGGCCTTCGGCCGCAGGCGCATGCCAGGGAGTCGCCAGGGCCAGCATCATCGTCAGCGCCGCGAACAGGCGGGTTGTGGAGGGAGTCATGGAGGAGGGGCCCGTACCGGAAAGGCATAGAGGGGCAGGACGGGCCGCAGTTGCGGGCCGATGAAGAGTTGAGGCTCCGAGGGTGGGCGGATCCCCTCCTTGATCTCCCGCTCTGCCACGCAGACCCGGATCTGGCCCGCGAGGGAAGCAAAGTTCCTGGCCGACGGCGCGCTCTGCAGGAAGCATTCGTCGAAGAAGGGGTACCGGTTCGACTCTCCGCAGCCGAAGGAGGTGCGATCGGGGCGCGCCGCCGTCAGGACCATCCGGTTCGGCGCGCTCAAGTCGGGCACGAAGACGCCGGAGAAGCAGGCCGAAATCACCGCAATGGTTGGCCGGGTCCCGCAGGTCCTGTCCAGCATGGCTGCAAGAATGTCTGGAGGCAGGATGGACTGATCGACGACCACTCCCTGCGGTGCCCCGTGGGATGTCAGATAGACGAGGCAGCCTTCCGGCCCGCGCGAGGTGAGGCTCGCCAGTCCTTCGAAGATCGCCTTGATGTCGGACTTTTCGGGGCGGTCCTTGGCGTAGCGTTCCGGCCGGACCGAGTACTGCAGGAGTCTGGCCGGCGAGAAGCCGAGGCGGACGAGCTCGGCGGAGACATCATGCCGGGCGTTGTCGAAGGCTTCGGTCGCGCCGCCGCCGGACCCGCGCCAGTCGCCGGCGATGACGATGGCCGCCCACTTTCCGAAGGCGGTGTCGGCTGCCTGCGCCCGCCCTGCAAGGGCCAGGAACAGGGTGACCAGGAGCAGTATGGGCAGGCGCGCCGAGGACATTCAGCTCTTGTAGGACTTGAAGGGGGTCGGCACCGCGGTCCCGGTGGCCTTGGCCAGAAGCCGGCCCTCGGGGTCATAAAGTTCGCCCTCGGTGAAGGCCAGGGTCCGCCCCCACTTGGCGACCCGGCCGACGCCGCGGATCGGGCCCGGCTGGGCGGGACGGAAGAAGGATGTCTTCATCTCCGCGGTCGGGGCGACGTGCGTCATGCCGGAGGCGACCATGCAGGCCACGGACATGCACTCGTCGAGCATGGCGCAGAGGTAGCCGCCCTGGATCTGCTTCATGGGGTTGAGCAGGAGCTCGGCGCGGGCCTCGAAGGCGACCTCAACCGACTTGTCCGCCTGGCTTACCGAGACAATCCGGAATCCCAGCGTCTGGGAGCCGGTCGGCTGGTTCTTTGTCCGATGGAAGCGGGCCAGGATGGCTTCGTCCGTCAGGGGTTCCGGGGTGTCTGCCTGGCGGGTCTCCGGTGGGGTCTCTGACACGGGGTGAAACCTCACTTCTTTCGGAATTGGTCGAGGGAGATGACTTTCGGGGAGTCAGGATCCGGCTCCGGAACTGACTGCGGTGCGATGGCGGCGACCGGTGGCGGCGCGGGGGCGGAGGCTGGCCCGGTGGCTTCAGCCTCGAACTGAAGCAGGAACTGAACGCTGGGATCGTAGAAACGGCTCATGGCGGCGTAGGGCACGGTCAGTCTCTGGGGCCGGCCGCCGAACTTGAGCGTCACGGAAAAGCCGACCGCGTCCAAGTCGAGGTCCCAGAACTGGTGCTGAAGGACAATGGTCATCTCGTCCGGGTAGCGCGACAGCAGCTCCTCCGGCCCTTCGACGCCGACGGCCCCTGTCTTGAAGGTCAGGTAAAGATGATGAGCGCCCGGAAGCCCTCCAGGCTGGCCGGCCCGGATGAGAGCGGCGCGGACAACCCCGCGCAGGGCCTCCTGGGCCATGGCCTCATAGTTCATGAGGTCCTGGGCGGGTGGTTCCTGAGCCATTTGGGTCCTGTCCAGCGGTCGTTCGCCAAACTAGCGCCCCCGGAGCATCGCGCAAGGTTCCATCCCCCATCCCGGCTCCATCCCGGCGACTGGGCAGGATTCTGAAAAGGCGTCCGGATCCAGGAAGGTGGAGGGGTTCTGTTGCCAGGCCCCCTCCCGGCCCCGCCTGACGCTGCTAAGACGCCAGGGCTTCAGGTCGAAACCCGTCGGGTCGCTTACGCGGCCAGACGAACCTCTCCAGCGAAGTTATCGTTCGCATTTAGTTTAAAGCCCGAAACGGTGGGCCAGGCCGGGAGAAAGCAACACCTTTACACGTCTGTCGATGCTGATCGGCCCCGCATTTCCCCGCCGAAGCGAGGGAAGGAGTTTGGTGGAGCCGCCGGGAATCGCACCCGGGTCCAGTCCGCTTATTTCGTGCGCGTTTATCCCCATAGTCCGGCGAACCGGACACTTGTCATATAGGGCAGGCAGGGTGAATTCTCAATCCCTGACGGGTGCCGGCAGCCCCTGCTGCCCGTGTGGTAAACAAACTGTTCACCAAATCCCCTGAAGGATTCTCGCTGGACCCACACAAAAAGGAGGGCCTCATGTCCAAAATGTTAGCAGAATTCATCGGTACGCTCACGCTCGTGCTCTTCGGATGCGGCGCGGCCGTGCTCGCCGGAACCGAGCATGTCGGCCAGCTCGGCATTTCCCTCGCCTTTGGCGGTGCGATCATCGCCATGGCCTACGGGATCGGCCCGGTCTCCGGTTGTCATGTGAACCCCGCCGTCAGCCTGGCCGTCTTCATCGCAGGGCGCATGAACCTGCGGGAAATGCTCAGCTACTGGGTGGCCCAGTTCGCCGGAGCGCTGGCGGGTGCCGCCATTCTCGCCGCCATCGTGGGTTCCACGGCCTCTCTGGGTCAGAATGGATGGGGTCCGGGTTACCTGGGCGAGTTCAGCCAGCAGTCAGCCCTGATCTTCGAGATCGTGATGACCGCCCTGTTCGTCATCGTGATCCTGGGCTCAACCTCGTCGTCCGCCCCCGCCGGGTTTGCCGGCATCGCCATCGGGGTGACCCTGGCTGTGATCCACATTGTCGGCATTCAGGTCACGGGCGTCTCGGTCAATCCGGCCCGCAGCTTCGGACCTGCCGTCCTTGCCGGCGGCCAGGCCCTGTCCCAGCTCTGGCTGTTCTTCGTGGCACCGGTCATCGGCGCCGTGATCGGCGCCTCCCTCTACCGGGCTCGCCTGCTGTCCTGATCCCGGCAACAGGTCGACGCGACGGCCCGGGTGGAAACGCCCGGGCCGTCTGCGTTTCAGAGGGTCTCGGCACCCCGGGTAATCGACAGAACCCCGGTCCGGGCCAGTTCGACCAGCCCAAGGGGGCGCATGAGGTCGATGAACTTGTCGATCTTCGAAGGCGCCCCGGTCACCTCGAAGATGAAGCTGTCGATCGCCGTATCCAGGACCCGGGCCCGGAAGATCTCGCTGATCCGCAGGGCCTCGACCCGTTCGGCACCGACCCCGCGAACCTTCACCAGGGCTAGTTCCCGCTCCAGTCCATTGGGATCGCGGGTCACGTCCTGGACATGGCGCGCCGCCACCATCTTCTGGAGCTGGGCTTCGATCTGGGTCAGGACCTGCGGCGCACCGCGCGTGACAATCGTGACCCGGCTGGTGCGGGCGTTCCGGTCGGTTTCCGCCACCGTCAGGGTCTCGATATTGTAACCGCGGGCCGCGAACAGGCCGACAAGTCGGTGCAGGACACCCGGCTCATTGTCCACCAGGATGGCGAAGGTGGCGAGGTTCTCGACCTCCTCGGCATGATCGAGATCGTAGACGGAGGCGGGTTGGGGGTCGGTCATGGTCGGTGTTCCCTGATCTTTGCGCGAGGTGTCACAAGCCGACGCGGTCGGCAAGGGCTGGCGGTGGTCTCGCCAAATGTGACAGTTGCGGGAGTGCTCAGCCGAATCGGCCGGGAGCCAGCTGGCATTCGCCTGCGGTGACCCGGGACGGCGGCATGGAAGGGATTTGGATCTTGGCTTGGTTTCGGCCTCCCATGGCGCGGAAAGAAGGGTTCTTCGGTCCCTTTGAGGCGCACGCAGCGACCCGGGTTGCGGGAGCGACTGAACTCTGCGCTGAGCCCGGGGTCACCATCACCCTGTCCCTGTCAGGCCTGATGGCTGACGGGTTTCTTGGGTTTGGCCACCTTCTCAGAGTGGGGGGCGGCTGATGGGCGGAAAGTCTGTGCGGCCTCGGCCGGCCCCGGTGGAAACCGGGCGCCTGGCACAGTACGCCGTCCTGGCCTGGCGTCCCTCTGTGTCTGGCGGCATCGAGGTCCTGCTGATCACCTCCCGCGAGACCCGTCGCTGGGTGGTGCCGAAGGGTTGGCCGATCAAGGATCTCAGGCCGCACCAGACAGCGGCCAGGGAAGCCTGGGAGGAGGCCGGGGTGGAGGGCAGGACCGGAGCCCGAAAGATCGGCGTCTTCGACTATGACAAACGGCTGTCCAGCGGCGCTCTCCAGCCCGTCAGGGTCAAGGTCTACCCGCTCCGTGTCGAGACCGAGCATGACGAATGGCCCGAGGCCGGCCAGCGGGAAAGGATCTGGCTGGCGCCGGAGGAAGCCGCCGGCCGCGTCGACGAACCCGGGCTGTCCCGCCTGCTCGCCGGATTCGCCAGGGTCGCGAGTTGAGGGTCAGGCCCTGCGTGCGGTGATCGGCAGGGGATTGCGAAGCATTTCGCCCTTCATGGTCCCCACCCCGGCGGTCGGCGACACCGGCAGGGCCATGATCTTCTCCACCGCCTCCATCCCTTCCACCACATAGCCGAAGCACGCGAAGCCCAGGTTATCGCCGGGCCCCTTTGGATCGGCGTCGAGATAGCTCTGGTCGCCGGCACAGATGAAGAAGTCCGAAGTCGCCGTTCCGGGCGCCCGCCGCCCCATGGAGATGGCACCGTTGGTATGCTTGAGCCCGGTCCGGGTCGTGGACTCGTGGCGGACAGGGGGCAGGGTCCAGGCCGGATCATTTTGCAGGCCGCCCTGGATCACCCCGTAGTCGAAGGTCTTGGACCCCGGCGGAACGGAGCGCCGGTAAAAGGACCCATGATCCATGCGGCGTTCGTCGACATAGCGGAGGAAGTTGGCCGTCGTTGCGGGGGCCTTGTCGCCCCGCAGTTCCAGAAGGATGTCGCCAAGCTTGGTGGAAAGCCGGACCCGGACCAGGCCGGGACTGCCGGCGGCGAGTGCGGGGCCTGCAGCCAGGAGGGCGGCGGCGAGGACTTGGCGGCGTCGGATCATCGGGACCTCCGGTGGGAACCAGAGCCTAGCCCGCGCCGGACGCCCGGAAAAGCGCTGAGGCTCAGCCTGGCTCGACCTCACGGGCCGGAGTCACCCTCACCCCGGCCCAGCGGTTGAGCACGGCAAAGAGTTTGGCCGGGACGATCGGCTTGCCGATGTGGTCATTCATCCCGGCACGCTCAGCTTCGTCCACATGTTCCGGCAGAACGTTGGCCGAAAGGGCAATGATCGGCGTGGTGCTGTTCTCGGGCGACAGGCGGCGGATCGCCTTTGTGGTCGCAAAGCCGTCCATCCCTGGCATCTGGAGGTCCATCAGGATCAGATCGAAGGTCTGTCGCACGGCCAGAGAGACCGCCTGTGCGCCTCCGGCCGCCTCGTGCACCTCCTGGCCCGTGGCCTCAAGAAGCGCGCGGACGATCTCGCGGTTGGCGTCCAGGTCGTCGACGACGAGGATTCGGAGGCTCTCTTCCGGGGATTCCTCTGTGGTGTCCGGCACGCTCTGGAACACCGGGGGTTCGGAAGCCGGTGCCCGGATGTCGAAGGCGAAGGTCGAGCCCGCACCTGGCGTCGAGGCGGCGCGGATCTCTCCGCCCATCAGGCCGGTCAGTTGGCGGCAGATCGAGAGCCCCAGGCCTGTGCCGCCGTAGCGGCGGCTGATGGAGCCGTCGGCCTGGGTAAAGCGCTGGAAGAGGAGTTCAAGTTGTCCGGGATCGATTCCAACGCCGGTATCCGTCACTGAGATTTCCAGTGCCGCAGTCTCTGCGTCATGCCGGGCATGGATCAGAACCGAGCCCCTCTCGGTGAACTTGATGGCATTGCTGAGGAGGTTGGACAGGACCTGGCGCAAACGGCCGCAGTCCGCGACGACGTAGTCGGGCGCAGGGTCGGCAATGCGGACCTCCAGTTTCAGACCCTTGGCTTCCGCCCGCTCCGCGAAAAGGCCCGAGGTCTCTGCGAGGAAGTCCCGGAGATGGAAGGGCGCTGGGTCAAGCTCCACCTGGCCGGCCTCGAGCTTGGAGAAGTCGAGGATGTCATTCACGACGGCCAGGAGTGCTTCGCCACTGGCGGTCACCTTTCCGATGTAGCCGAGCGCCGCGGAAGACTGCCCCGGAAGCTGGGCGAGCAGTCCCGAGAAGCCGATCACCCCGGTCAGGGGTGTCCGGATCTCGTGGCTCATATTGGCGAGGAACTCGCTCTTGGCCTCGGCTGCGGCCTCGGCGCGGGACTTGGCCTTGCGCAGGTCCGCCTCCAGTTCACGCCTTTGGGTCACGTCCCGGAAGTTGATTACCGCCGATCGCGCCCGCCCATCCGGACCCCGGATGGCGCTGGCCTTGCCTTCAAGCCAGACATGCTCATCCGGGCGGCCCGGGATCAGGAACCGGAATTCGCCGCGAAGGTCGTCCTTGTCCGCCTTGTCCTCGAAGACCCGGACCATCAGGCGCGAGACCTCGCCATGGTCATCTGGATGAACAAAATCCATAGCCGGACGGCTGACCAGGTCCTGGGTGGTATAGCCAAGGGTGCCGACCGAGGGCGAGGCATAGAGGACCCTGCCGCCAGGACTCAACCAGATCACGATGTCAGTCACATTGTCGGCGAGCAGGCGGAGCTGGGCCTCGCTCTCGGCCAGGGCCATCTCCCGGCTGCGCGCCTCAGAAATGTCCAGGGTGACACCGAAGATGGCACCGACACGACCGGACGCGCCGATTTCCGGGCTGACCTGTGTCAGCATGACCTTACGGCGGCCATCCCTCAGCGAGGCCCGGGTCTCGATGCGCATAGGCTGCCCCGAATTGACCACCTCGCTGATCATTTCCCGGACCCGGGTCTGGTCCGCCGGATCGTGCAACAGGAAGATGTCGTCAATGCCAGCGGCACCGTCGGACTTGTCCCAGCCGTAGAGGTCAAAGAGTCCATCGGAGAAGGTTGCCTCCAGGGTCCGCAGGTCGAGCCGGAAGTGTCCCGATCCGACCAGTTGTTCCGCAAGAACGGCGACCCTGTGGGCCTCCTCTACCTGAACGGTTTTTTCCTGGCTCTCCGCCAGGAGCCGAACATACGTCCCCCGGCGCTCCTGTAGTGTCTTGTAGATCGTAGTCAGCGCCGCCACCAACAGGAGCAGGCCGGCGATGTCCCCCACCATCAACTCGGGTGCGCCTGCCAGGGCATGCTCGTAGGCCAGGCTCAACTGACGCCAGACAAAGACGACGAAGGGCGGGCCGAACCGGATCCAGAGCTGGGTTGTGCGGCGATAGTCGACCACAAGGGCGCGGAAGGCCATGGATCCCCAGAGTGCGATGGCAATGATGGACGCATCTATAGACGGGATGGATATGAGGTGGAGGCCGAACGCCGCCGCACTCACGCTCCGCGCCAGCTCCAGAAGGTCTTCCAGGCGGCGCCGCTGACTGTGGCCCGTCGTGACCAGGAACTCCACAACTGCAGTGGCGACGATGAAGGCCAGCCAGCCCAGCGCAAACTGGGTCCCGACGAAGGGCGCGGCCGCAGCCGCGACCGCTGTCGCGGCCATGGAATCCTGGACTCTGCGGTCGGAGACCGCGCGCCAGATCCACCTGCCCAACGCTTCCCGGCTGGGGTTCGACTTCAAAACTTCGATTTGCTTCGGCATCTCGCCAGGTTCCGGCGTCCGATCCGACCGGCTCCCGAACGTCCGGTCTGGACAGAATGGATCCCAACGGTGAAGAAAAGCTTGTCCCGCGGCCATTGTTCCCAATCTAGGCTGTCGGCCCCTTGAAAGCGGAGATCAGGAAATGGCGATTTCACTCTACGACGTCAGTGTAGGCTCCATGCTGCAGACCGTTGGCGCCGTCTCCGCCTTCGTCGAGAAGGGCCGCGCCTGGAGCCAGGATGTCGGGATCAGCGCCGACGAGATCGTCGAGGCGCGTCTGGCGGACGACATGTTCCCCTTCCGCTTCCAGCTTCTCTCGGTTGTCCACCATTCGATCAACGCCATCGAGGGTGCCCGGGCCGGCGTCTTCGGGCCGCCGGCACCCCAGGATCTCGACTATGCCGGCCTGCAGGGCCTGGTTGCCGATGCCCACGCCCGCCTGAAGGCCCTGTCGGCTGAGGAGGTCAACGCCCTGGAGGGCCGCGAGGTGATTTTCAGGATCGGGCAGTCCCAGATCCCCTTCACCGCAGAAGGCTTCCTGATGTCCTTCTCGCTTCCAAACCTGCATTTCCATGCCGCGACCGCCTACGACATCCTCCGGCAGAAGGGCGCGCCCCTGGGCAAGCGCGACTACCTCGGCGCCATGAAGATCCGCGCCTGACCCGGGCGCGGGCGTCCGGCCTCAGGCCTTCTCGGGCGAAGCCTCGGCGACAACCGGCGAGTCCAGGCGCACGCCCGCCCAGCGGTTGATCACCTTGAAGAGCTGGGCGGGGACGATGGGCTTACCCACATGGTCGTTCATGCCCGCCTGCTCGGCCTCGTGGACATGTTCGGCCAGGACGTTGGCGGAAAGGGCGATGATCGGGGTGGCGGTGTTCACCTTGGAGAGCTGACGGATCGCTCTTGAGGCGGAGAAACCGTCCATGCCAGGCATCTGAAGGTCCATCAGGATGATGTCATAGGGCTGGCGCACAGCCATGGTGATGGCCTGGGGTCCGCTCGAGGCCTCTTCCACCTCGTGCATGCCGGCCACGCCCAGCAGGGCGCGGACCAGTTCCCGGTTGGCCTCAAGATCGTCGACCAGCAGGATCCTGAGCGCCGCGTTCGCGGACCCGATCGCATCAGGAGATGTCTCTGCCTCGACCCTTCCATCCACGGGGGGTGCCTGGACCGTGAAGGTAAAGGTCGCGCCGGCCCCGGGCGCGGAGACGACGTCGATCCCGCCGCCCATGAGCTCGGTCAGCTGGCGGCAGATGGACAGTCCCAGGCCCGTCCCCCCATACCGGCGGCTGATGGATCCGTCCGCCTGGGTAAACCGCTGGAACAGGCGGTCTGCGGCTTCGGCCGAGATCCCTGCGCCCGTGTCGCTGACCGCGACCTCCAGCGCCTGCTGCGCCCCGTCGTACCGCGCCTGGATGAAGATCGCACCACTGTCCGTGAACTTGATGGCGTTGCTGAGCAGGTTGGCGAGCACCTGCTGCAGGCGGGCCCGGTCGACGAGCACATGTTCCGGAGCGGGTGCTTCCAACCGTATCTCCATCTGGAGACCCTTGGCCTCGGCCTGCGCCGAAAAGAGACCTGCGACGTCTTCGAGGAACCCGCGCAGGGAGAGGGGGGCAGGATCCAGCTCCAGTTGCCCTGCCTCGAGCTTGGAGAAGTCGAGGATGTCGTTCACCACCGTGAGAAGGGCCTGTCCGCTCGCCGTTACCCTCCGCAGATAGACGTCGGCCGACGCAGGCAGGCCCGGCATCTGGGCGAGCAGGCCGGAGAAGCCGATCACCCCGGTCAGGGGGGTGCGCACCTCGTGGCTCATATTGGCCAGGAACTCGCTCTTGGCTTCAGCTGCAGACTCCGCCCGGGTCTTGGCCTCGCGAAGGTCCTCCTCAAGCTCCCGCCGCCGGGTCACGTTCCGGAAGTTGAAGACGGCGGACCGCGGCCAGCCGCTGGGATCCCTGACCGCCCGGGCGAAGCCCTCCAGCCAGACCTCATCGGCATCACTGCGCTGGCTCAGGAACCTGAACTCGCCCTTCAGGTCCCTGTCTTCGGGGTCATCGTCGAAGACGCGGTTGAGAAGCCGGGTCGCCGCCCCGTAGTCGGCGGGCAGGATGTAGTCCGCGAGGGCTTTGCCAACCATGGCCTCCGGGGCGTATCCAAGGCTTTCCACCGAGGGGGACGCATAGAGGACCTTACCGCCCGCGCTGATCCAGAGCACGATGTCGGTGACGTGATCGGCAAGCAGCCGAAGCCGGGCTTCGCTTTGCGCCAGCGCCGCTTCCCGCATCCTCGCCTCGGTGACGTCCATGGAAACGCCAAGGACCGCCGAGACCTCCCCGTCCTCCCCGATCTCTGCATTGGCCTGGGTGAGGAGGATCCGCTCCCGGCCATCCCTGAGCCGGCACTGCGCCTCGATCCGCTCTGGCCTGCGGGTCTGGATGACCTTGGCGATCATGTCGAGCAACCGGGCGCAGTCGTCTTCACTGTACAGGCGGGCCAGGTCCTGCAGGGCTGGAGCGCCCTTGCGCTCATCGAAGCCGTAGATCTCGCAAAGCCCGGAGGAGAAGGTCGATACCTCGTCCTTGAGGTCGATCCGGAAGTGGCCGGAGCCCGCCAACTGCTCGGCCAGCATGGCGATCTTGTGGGCTTCCCGCGCCTTCCGTGCGCTGTCGGCGACTTCGGTGGTCGCCTGCTTCCATCTGCGCCTCCGGTTGATGACGGCGGCACGGATCACCATGAAGATGATCAGAACAAGGACCAGGTTCGCGATGTCCGTCGTGACGCGGCTGAAGTCGCCGCTGCGGGCGTGCCCGACGGCGCTCCAGACCTCGAAGTAAACAGCCGACAGCAGGGGCGGCGTAATGTTCATCCAGAATCGGACGGGCCCCAGCGTCTCCACGACGACCTTCTGGGCGAACAGGACGGCGATCGTCCCCATTCCGAGGATTTGCGCTGGCCCGTCGAAACCCGTCATCAGCCACATGCCGACGAGGCAGAAGGTCGAGACGAGGATCAGCTCGATGATGACCCGAACTGTGCTCCGGGTATCTCCCGTCAGGGTTCCGACAACAACCTGGTCGGCGATGATTAAGCCGACGATCCCAATGAATATCAGCCCAGAAACTGTTAACCCAATGTACGGCGTAGCCGATATCAATACTATGAATGCGAATACAAAATTCAGGAGTGATTTAGGGTTAATGTATTTGAAAATCGACTCGATTTTCCCCTGGAAATACTCCCCGTAAGCAGGAAATGGGAAAAGGGATTTGTTCCGCATGATCGAATTCAATGAAACTGAACGAAGAATTCCACACTCCGTTTTTGGGCAATTTGATTAAGAAAGGCCTTCATGCCGACGGCAAGTGATCCTGAGATCGGGTATCCGGGTCATCGGCATCGGTGCGGGGTGCAGGTCTGCCCGCCAGCAGGCCCGCCGTTGGTCGCCGGAGGCCCCCCGGGGTTGACCCTTTCGTAACCAAGGGGCAGCCTGCTTCCAAGTCTGGAATGGGGAAGTGGACATGAGTGAAGAGAATGGAACTCTGGGGGGCCTGCGCGAACGCACCCTCAAAGGTTTGGAGACGCTTCGGGGTGCCTCGGGGTGGGTCATCGGCGTCGGCGCCGCCCTGGTCGTCCTCGGCGTCGCCGCCCTCTTCTCGCTTGGGGTCGCCACCGCCGCCACGGTAACTCTGGTGGGTGTCGCCATGCTGCTCGCCGGCGTGGTGGAGGTGGTGCATGGCTTCCGGCAACGCGGGACGGGCCGCATGGCCTTGTGGATCCTGCTGGGCGCTCTCTACATCGCCTGCGGCGTACTGGTCCTGAGGAACCCCGTCCTGGCGGCTGGTGTCCTCACCCTGATGCTCGGAGCAGCCCTGATCGCCTCTGGGGTGGTCCGCGTCGTTATCTCTCTCCAGGTCCGCCAGGTCACCAAGGCCTGGGGATGGCTGGCCGCCTCAGGGGTTGCGACTGGCGTCCTGGGTGGCATCATCCTGTTGCGCTGGCCGGCCTCCAGCCAAACGACCCTGGGTCTTCTGCTTGGGCTTGACCTTCTGTTGGCTGGCCTTGGCTGGGTCCTGGTCGGCCTGGCCCTGCGACGCCTGACGGCAAGGGTCGCCAACTGATCGGGGCTTATGTGTAACGAGTACCAGCTGAAGGTCCGGCGCGCCGACTATGACGCCGCCTTCCGAGGGGTTGGGCTCGACGTCCTCTGGTCGGACGCCGAGCCCAACCGTCCGCCCGACAGGTCCTTCCGGCCCACCGACCGGGCGCCAATCCTGCGCCGCGCCCGGGATGGCTCCGGGCTCGAGGGCCTGGAGGCGCGCTGGTGGCTGGTGCCTGGCTTCCACAAGGGCCCCGTTTCAGACTGGAAGGCCATGTGCACCAACGCCCGGATCGAGACGGCGGCGACGACCGCCTCCTTCCGGGAGCCGGTCCGCACGGGCCGCTGCCTCGCCCCCGTCACCTCGGTCTTTGAGTATGACGCGCCGCCCGGCTGGCGGAAGGGTCAGCCCAAGCGGCGCTGGGAGGTCTCCTGGCCCGAGGACGGGGCCTCGGGGCCCGTGCGTTTCCTCGCCGGCCTCTGCGCCCGGTCCCACCCCGCCGACCTGCCGGAAGGATTGGACAGCTTTGCCGTCATTACCCGTCCGGCCGGCGAGGACATGGCCCGCATCCACGACCGCCAGCCGGTCATCCTGTCCCTCGCCGAGGGCCTGGACTGGCTGGACCGGGGCGGCCTGGACGCCCTACCGGTCCCGGGACCGGCAGGCGACCTGGTCCTCAGGGAAGCCCCGCGCTAGACCAGCCCCTTGCCGGCGTCGTCGATGATGGAGCCCAGGTCGCGGTTGTCCTCAGCGAGGATCATCTCGTTGTGCGCCTTGCCCGAGGGGATCATGGGGAAGCAGTTTTCTTCCTTGGTCACGCAGCAGTCGAAGATGACCGGACCGGGATAGTCGATCATCCGGCGGATGGCGTCGTCCAGCTCGGCCGGGGTCCGGGCCCGCAGACCCAGGCAGCCGAAGGCCTCCGCCAACTTCACGAAGTCGGGCAGGCTGGCCGAGTAGGAGTGTGAATAGCGCTCGCCGTGCAGCAGCTGCTGCCACTGGCGCACCATGCCCATCCACTCGTTGTTCAGGATGAAGATCTTGATCGGCAGGCCATACTGTATGGCCGTCGACATCTCCTGCATGGTCATCTGCACGCTGGCGTCGCCGCCGATGTCGCTGACCAGGCTCTGCGGATGCGCCAGCTGGACGCCCACGGCAGCGGGCAGGCCGTAGCCCATGGTGCCGAGCCCTCCGGAGGTCATCCAGCGGTTCGGCTCGTCGAAGTGGAAGAACTGTGCCGCCCACATCTGGTGCTGGCCCACTTCGGTGGTGATGTAGACGTCCTTGTCCCGGGTCAGGGCGTAGAGCCGCTCGATGGCGTACTGCGGCTTGATGCTGTCGGCCGAGGGCGTGTAGCTGAAGGACTTCCGCGCCCGCCAGGCCTCGATCTGCCGCCACCACTCGGCAAGAGCGCCAGCGTCGCAGGACAGGCTGCGGGCTTTCCAGACGGCGATCAGGTCCTCCAGCACGCTGCCGGCGTCGCCGATGATGCCGATGTCGGCCCGGACGTTCTTGGAGATCGAGGACGCGTCGATATCGATATGGATCTTGCGCGATCCCGGCGAGAAGGCGTCGAGCTTGCCGGTGACGCGGTCGTCGAAGCGCGAGCCGATGGCCACCATGACGTCGCAGTCATGCATGACGTTGTTGGCCTCGAAGCTGCCATGCATGCCCAGCATGCCCAGCCACTGGTCGTCGGAGGCCGGGAAGGCGCCCAGGCCCATCAGGGTCGAGGTCACCGGTGCGCCGGTCAGGGCGGCGAATTCCCTCAGCAGGGCGGAGGCCCGGGGGCCGGCATTGATCACGCCCCCGCCGGTGTAGAGGACGGGCCGGCGGGCACCGGCGATCATCTGCGCCGCCTCGACGATCCGGGCCGGATCGCCCTGGGTCCGGGGGCGGTAGTTGTGGGC
>CAIWHQ010000126.1 GCA_903912465.1 uncultured Alphaproteobacteria bacterium
CATGCCCTCCTGGTCGCAGGCCTCGCTCACCATGGCCCCGTCGGCCACCCGGCGGCAGAACTCGGCGGCCCGGGTCAGGCCGTAGCGCTGGGGGGAGACACCCGCCGCGCAGGCCAGGCCGAACAGGGCCGCGAAGTCCGGCCGGGTGTCCAGCCAGGTCCTCAGGTCACTTTGCCGCACCTGCAGGGGCGACTTGCGCAGGGAGCGGGGCGAGGCGCCCGCCGCCGTGCGGTCACAGATGTCCAGGCCGAGCGCGTGGGAATAGCCTCCCGGCGCGCCGGCGTCCTTCGCCGTCGTTGGGGTCATGGGGTCGCAGGGGTCCGGGGATCAGGGGCCCGGGCCGCAGGCGCGGCTCCGGATCAGGCCTGCATCCTAGCCCCGGCTCCGCGCACGACCAAAAAATAGCGATAGGGAAATGCGCGCCCGGCGCATTGCGCCGGTAACCCTCGGGGCGATAGGTTTGGGTCAGGAATGGCCGTCCGGCGAACGGGCTGGCGTCCGGGGGATGACGACATGCGGATCCGACTGAAGACGCTCGCCTGCGGCCTTGCCGCGCCCCTTGCCCTCGCGATGAGTCTTCTTTCGGCCGGGAGCGCCGTGGCGGAGACAAAAGGCCCGGTCGTCAGGACTTCAGGCGGCCCCGTCCAGGCGACCGTCCGGGGCGACATGCTCACCTGGTATGCCATTCCCTTCGCAGCGCCCCCGGTTGGCGACCTGCGCTGGCGGGCACCCCAGCCGGCGGCGACGTGGAAGACCCCCATCGCCGCCAGCAAGACCGCCGCCCCCTGCCTCCAGACCGGGCCGGAAAGCCCGTTCCGGGCTCGGGCCGAGAGCGAAGACTGCCTCTACCTCGACGTCCATGCGCCGGCGGGCAAGGGTCCCTATCCGGTCATGGTCTGGATCCACGGCGGTGCCTTCACCACCGGCGACGCCTCGACCTATGCCGAAGCTGGCCCCCTCGTTTCCCGGGGCGTGATCGTCGTCGCCATCCACTATCGGCTCGGGGCCATGGGCTTCCTGGCCCACCCCGCCCTGCGCGATTCCAACGGCTCGGCCGGCGACTACGGGATCATGGATCAGCAGGCCGCCCTGAAATGGGTGCGCGCCAACATCTCCCGGTTCGGCGGCGACGCCCGCAATGTGACCATCTTCGGCGAGTCCGCCGGAGGGTTCAGCGTCCTCACCCACCTCGCCTCCCCCCTCTCCAAGGGTCTGTTCGACAAGGCCATCATCCAGAGCGGCGGCTACGGCGTCGCCGGACAGCTGACCCAGGCCCAGATGGAGGCGAAGAGCGCCCTGGCCCTAAAGGCCGCCTCCGCCGGCCAGGACCTCGGCGCCGCCTGCAAGGGCGAGGCCATGACGGCGGCCTGCCTGCGCAGCCTGCCCGACGCCATGGTGCGCGGAAAGTTGATGACCGCCTACGGCAAGGAGGTTGGCAACCTCGTCCCCTCCGTTGACGGCCGGGTGCTTCCCGCGACCATCCAGTCGATCTTTGGGACGGGCCGGAACCACCGCGTCCCCGTGATCAACGGGTCCAACGAGGACGAAAACCGCCTCTTCCTGGCCCTGAACGAGCTGGGCGCCCGGTTCACGGCCAAGCCCCCCAATTTCGACCCGGCCGACCGGTCCTTCCTCATGACCCCGGCGACCTATGTCGCTGCCGCCAAGGCCGTCGAGACGGAGCAGGGCGTGCCCGCCGCCGACCTGACCGAGCGCTACTATCCCCTCAGCCGGTTCGGCGACGATCCGGTCCTCCAGCCCAGCTTCGCCGCTGCGGCGGCGGCCACTGACAGCACCTTCTCGTGCAACGGCATCAACATCTCGGCGCGGATCGCCGCCCAGAAGTCGCCGGTCTGGATGTACGAATTCCGCGACCAGACCGCCGTGCCCATCGTCGGTGCCTTCGGGGGCCGCTATGTCCTCAGCCTGCCTCAGGGCGCCGCCCACGCCTTCGAACTTCCCTATCTCTTCGGGATGGCCTCCGCGGCCCAGGACGCCCAGCACAAGGCCCTGCAGGCGACCATGTCCACCTACTGGACCAATTTCGCCCGGTCGGGAGATCCGAACGGCGGGGGCACCCCCGCATGGGCAGACTTCGCCCGCGGGAATGTCCAGGCCCTGGATGTGGCCAGCGGCGGCGGCGTCGCCCCCATGTCGGCCGACGCCTTCCGCGACCAGCACCACTGCCGCACGGCCTGGTCGGCCCTGACCTTCTAGGTTCCGCCCCCAGGCGGAGGCGGGGGTCAACGGCCTCGCCGCCGCCCTCTACTCCCGCAGCAGCAGGTCCAGGGCGATGGCGAGGACGGCCTCCAGCCGCCCCGCCTCCCGGTCCCCGCCGGCCGCCTCCCGCGGGGTGAGTTCCTGCCCGCAGATCCGGTCACAGGCACCGACCAGGGTCGGGTGGTCGGCCAGCCTCCGGCGCAGGCCCGCCAGATGCCGACGCGCCCGCAGGCGGGCCTCCGCCGCCGAGAGGCCCGCGCCGGGGTCAGGCGGCAGCCGGCCTTGCACGAAGGGCTCGGCCGCCCGCGCCAGGGGCGACGGCAGGCTGGCCTCCGACTGAGAACGTCGCCACACCGACCCATAGGCCTCGCCGGCCGCCCTCTGGCTTCGGCTGATCCGGCCCCGGCGGGACAGGTGCTCAAGGCCGGACAGCCGGCGAACCGGGGCCCGGGTCGGAGGCCGGGCCGGCCGCTCGCTGGCGCTGGGAATTCTCGTCATGGGGACCTCCTGGGCGATACGACCGCATCCGCGATCCGGTAGACGGCCTCGCCGGCACCGGCGGGACCTTCGATGAGGGCGAGGCCGGCCGCCGCGTGGGCCATCAACGCCCGCAGGAAGAGCGGCCTGTGGGCTGGCTCCCGGCGACGAAGGCCCTCCACCACCAGGTCGGCCGCTTCGAGGGGCGCGGCGCTCAACGGCCTGCGCTCCGGTGGACCTCAGGCGGCCTGAGGGGCAGGCAGACAGCCACGCCATCCCGGCCGACCCGGCGCTCGGACAGGGCCCAGAAGCCCCCCGCCGCCATCACCGCCCGGACGTGCCGGTCGTGGTGGGCAAACTTGGGCAGCTGGCGGTCGCCCTCGCCCCGGGCGGCGCGGGCCCGGAAGACGCGTTCAAGCCTTCGGGCCTGGCCGGGACGGAGGTCGAGTTCGGCGCGGGCGCGCTCGGGGTGCGTCCCACTCTGACGCAGGGCGACGTAAGTCTGGATGTCGCCGGGTTTGGGGGGTCGGTTCTGGCTCATGCTCGAAAACGTATGGAACATACAGTGAACGCGCAAACATTTTTTGTAGTTTACATACACCCCGGGATCGCTAGGGTCGCGGCATGGACGATCGCGCCGCTCGCCTGCGCCAGGCCCGCCTTGATGCCGGCTTCGAGACCGCTGCCGCGGCGGCGGAAGCGCATGGCTGGAACCGCAATACCTACGCCTCCAACGAGAACGGCAATGCGCCCTACTCCTGGCGCCGGGCGCGGGACTATGGCGAAGCCTTCAGTGTGCGGCCGGAATGGCTCTACGACGCCCGGGGGCCCGCAGCGGGCCAGCCGGGTCCGGCCCCGGTCATTGGCCGGGTCGGCGCCGATCCCGGGGGCGAGGTCCTCCTCGCCGGCGGCCAGGCCCAGCCGGAGTTTGCCCCCCTGCCCCCCGGCGGAACGGAGCGCGCCGTGGCCCTGCGTGTAACCGGTCACTCCATGCGCGGCCTCGCTGACGACGGCGCCCTGATCTACTTCGAGGACCAGCGCACCCCGCCCAGCCCCGACATGCTGGGCCAGGTGGTGGTGGTCGAGCTCGACACGGGCGAGGTCCTGGTCAAGCGGCTGCTGCGCGGCGGCGCGCCAGGGCGTTTCGACCTGGAGAGCCTGGCGGGCCCCACCCGGCGCGACGCCCAGCTGCGCTGGGCCGCCCACATCACCGCCATCGTGCCCCCCTGGCAGGCCCGACGGATCCTGCTCAGCGGCGACTGACGGCAGACGGAAGACCTGAAAACTTGGTTTTGGCTGTATTTTTATTACAGTCTCGGCCATGTCCTGCCCCCAATGCCCCCTGCCTGACCTCAAGGCCTGCCTGGCTATGGAACGCCGCATCGAAGCCACTCGCCTGGAGGCCTGGCAATCCGACATCCGCAGGCGCAGCGGTGTCTGTCTCTCGGGCTTCGACCCCGATCCGCCACGCCTGCGCTCCGAGGCCGAGCTTCGCGCCGCCGCCCGTCGCCGGCTCGCCAACCAGAGGGCCTGGCGGCGCAGCCCCCGGGGCCGTCTCGAAGCCCTCGCCGCCGAGGCGCAGGCTGTCTCGGGCCGCACCCTGCGCGCCGGACGGGACCTGGCGGGCTATCGCGCCGCCGTCGCCATCCCCGAGTTCAGCGATGCTGCCCGGCGCCTGACCCGCCTCGCCGCCGCGGCCCGGCGGGCCCTGCGGGACCTCGAAGCCTGCGAGGGCGGTCCGGAATGACTTGGCAGGGGGGGGCGAACGGGGGAACGTGACGCATTGCACGCTGGTTGCGTTTTTTCAGGTCTTTTCGGA
>CAIWHQ010000127.1 GCA_903912465.1 uncultured Alphaproteobacteria bacterium
GCCAGAAGCCCGCTCCTGTCCGGCGCCATACCGGCCTATCGCCGGCTCGTGACCGCCCTGGACACCGGCGGTGCCATCCGCGGCGACATCCGCGCCGACCTCTACCTCGGGCAGGGTCCCGAAGCGGGGCTGGAGGCGGGTCGCATCCGCCATGTCCTGCGGCTCTACCGGCTGGTCCCCCGGCCATGAAGCGCCCGCTACACCCCGAGGAGCACAGGCTCTGGTCCCAGGTGGCCGCCACCATCCACCCCCTGCCTGGCCGAGCCAGCGCCGCGCCCGGGCCGGCCCCCGGCATTCACCTGGGCCCGGAGCCGCCCCTGCGCACCCCGCCGCCGCCTGCCGCGACGCCCCGCCGGCCGGGTCCCGCCGGGCCCAAGGCCCTTGAGCCCGTCCGCCTCCGCCGGATCGCCCGGGAGCGGGATCCCCTCGGCGCGCACATCGATCTCCACGGCCTCGGGCAGGATGCCGCCCGGGCAGCGTTGGAGGGCTTTGTCCTGGAGTGCTGGCGCGATGGCCTCCGCTCGGTCCTGGTAATCACCGGGAAAGGGGTGAGGGGAGACGGTGTGCTTCGCCGTCTGACCCCCGAATGGCTGGCCGCACCGCACCTCCAGGCCGTTGTCGCGGGGATTTCAGAGGCGCACAGGCGTCATGGAGGCGAGGGCGCGCTCTATATCGCCCTCAAGCGGCGTTCGCCCCCCGCCAGCGGGCCGCCCAGGCCGTGACCCCCACGTGCCCGGCGACGTTGCCGAGGGTGCGTGAGAAGTCCGGGAAGGTCTCGACCGCCAGGAGGAGGGGCAGAAGCTCCATGGGCAGGCCCATGCTCATGAAGATGGGCACCAGGGTGGTGAAGAAGGTGACCGAGCTGGCCACCCCCACCGCCGCCAGGCTGACCAGGGCCGCCACCAGGACGCCAGCGATCACCTGTCCGGCACCGAGCTGCACCCCGTAGAGGTGGGCGACGTAGAGCGCCACCGCCAGGTTCCCGGCGGGGCTCGTGATCCGGAACAGGGCCACGCCCATGGGCAGGACCAGTCCCCGGACGCTCTCGGGAATCCCGAGCCGGGCGCAGGCGGCCAGCATGACTGGCAGGCAGGCCAGGGAGGACTGGGTCGAGATGGCCATGGCGCCGACCGGGGTCATGGCCGCCGCCAGTTCACCAGGCGGGGTGCGGCCCCCGAAGAGGGCGGCACCCAGGCCCAGCGCACCCGCCATCAGGCACATCAGGGTGATGACAACCACATAGTGGCCAAGAAGGCCCACGGCGCCGACGCCGGTCCGGGCGCCGACCGTCAGGGCCAGGAGGAAGACCCCCAGGGGCGCCAGGGCAAGGACCCACCGGACGATCACCATCATGGCGGCCTGTACGCCGTCGAACACCAGGACCAGGGTCTCCCGGCGGGCGCTGTCGAGTCGCGAGACCGCCAGGCCGAAGATCAGGGCGAAGACCACCAGGGAGGCCATGGCTCCCTCGGCCGCGGCCTTCACCGGGTTGGCCGGGATGAAGGCGCGGAGCCAGTCCGCCAGTGGCGGCGTCTCCGGGATCTTCGCGAGGCCCCCCGCCGCCGAGGCCCGCAGGGCAGCCGCCGCCTCGGCGGGCGCTGGCCATGCCGAGAGGAGGGCCGGTGCTGCAAGGGCGGTCAAGCTGGTGGAAACGAGCAGGAGGATGGCGAAGACCACCAGGGCCCGCCCTGCGAGTCCGCCGCGGCCGGCCGTGTCCGCCGCCCTTGCCATGCCGGTCACCATCAGGGCGAAGACCAGGGGAATGATGGTCATGCGCAGGGCGTCCAGCCAGACGCCGCCGATGGCGTCGGCCGCCGCCACCAGGCGCGTCTCACCAGGCGCCTGGACTGCGTGCAGGACCGAGCCGAGCGCCAGGCCGGCGATCAGTCCCGCGAGAATCTGGAGGGTGAGGGACGGAGCCTTCATGAAGACCCGGGCGTCCGGGCGGCCTTTTCCTCCAGGCCCGAGACCCCTTCGCGGGCCTCAAGGTCCCTAGCGACCTCATCCGGCGAGACGCCCGAGGCCGCCAGCAGGACCAGGAGGTGATAGAGGACATCTGCAGCCTCGGCGGACAGGCCCTCGCGGTCCCCGCTGACAGCGGCGACCACCGCCTCAACGGCTTCCTCGCCAAACTTTCGTGCTGCCCGGGGGGCTCCGTCCTGGAGCAGTCTGGCCGTCCAGGAGCTGTCGGGGCTCGCGCCGCGGCGGGTCTCGATGACCGCCTCCAGCCGGCTGATGGCCTCGCCGAGCCGGGTCATGCCGCGGACTCCGCCGCCCGGACCGCCACCCCGGCCTCAGCCATGGCCGCCTTGACCTCACCGATGGAGACATCACCGAAGTGGAAGATGGAGGCAGCGAGGACGGCGTCGGCGCCCCCTTCGGTGACGGCTTCGACCATGTGCCGGGCCTCCCCTGCGCCCCCTGAGGCGATCACGGGAACCTTGACGGCGTTTGTCACCGCCCGCAACAGGTCCAGGTCGTAGCCGCTGCGGACCCCATCACGGTCCATGGAGGTCAGGAGGATCTCGCCGGCGCCCCGCCGCACCACCTCGGCGGCCCATGCGGCAGCGTCCAGTCCGGTGTCGCGCCGCCCGCCGTAAGTGAAGACCCGCCAGCCGCCCCCCGGGACGGCCCGGGCGTCGACCGCCGCCACAACGGCCTGGGAGCCGAAGGCGTCCGCGCAGCGGGAGATCAGGTCTGGATCCTCAACCGCCGCCGTATTCACGCTGATCTTGTCCGCCCCCGCCAGAAGGAGGGCGCGGGCGTCCTCCACCGAGCGGATGCCGCCGCCCACCGACAGGGGCATGAAACAGACGTCCGCCGTGCGCGCGACCACGTCCAGTATGGCACCCCGGCCCTCCTGGCTGGCGGTGATGTCCAGGAACATGAGCTCGTCCGCCCCCGCCGCGTCGTAGGCCCGGGCCTGCTCGACGGGGTCGCCTGCGTCGCGCAGCGCCACGAAATTCACGCCCTTGACCACGCGCCCGTCCTTGACGTCGAGGCAGGGGATGACGCGAATTTTCAGCATGGTCAGGCCGAGGCCGCCAGGGCGAGGGCGGGATCGATCGCCCCGTTGTACAGGGCCCGGCCCAGGACGGCGCCGGCGATCGGGGTCCCGCGGCGGGCCTTCAGGTGGAGGATGTCCTCTACCGAGGCGAGGCCGCCGGCGGCGATGACGGGAATGGCAACCGCGTCAGCTATGGCCCCGAAGGCCTCGACATTGAACCCCATGACGGTCCCGTCCCGGTCGATGTCCGTGATGATCAGGGCGCCGACCCCGGCGTCCTCGAACCGGCGGGCCACGGTCACGGCGTCGAGATCGGTGTTTTCCGTCCAGCCCTGGGTGGCGACCTTGCCGCCGCGCACGTCGACGCTGACGGCGATCTGCTCGGGCCAGAGGCGTGCGGCCTCGAGCACGATCTCTGGCTGGGTAACCGCCACCGTGCCCAATATCACCCGAGAGACCCCGGCCTCGATCCAGCGCTCGATATCCTCGAGCCGGCGGATACCGCCGCCCAGCTGAACAGGGGTGGAGACGGCGTCGAGTATGGCCTCCACGGCCCCGGCGTTGACCGCCCGGCCCTCCACAGCGCCGTTCAGATCGACGACGTGAATCCAGTGAAATCCGGCGCCGGCCCAGGTTCGGGCCTGGTCCGCCGGGGAGGTATTGAAGACCGTCGCCGTGTCCAGGTCGCCGTGGAGGACGCGGACGCACTCCCCGTCTTTCAGATCGATGGCCGGATAGAGGATCACGGGCGCCACTCCAGGAAACGCGACAGCAGGGCCAGGCCTGCGGACTGGGATTTTTCGGGATGGAACTGCACGCCCGCCATGTTGTCGCGAACCACGGCTGCGGGGAAGAGGCCGCCATGGTCGGCCTGCGCCGCCACGTGCGCCGGGTGCTCGGGCCAGAAGGCGAAGGAGTGCGTGAAATACATGGGACAGGCCCCGATCCCGGCGATCAGGTCCGGCCCGTGGGGATCGACCAGGTCGTTCCAGCCCATGTGCGGGACCTTGGCAGCGGGGTCCGTGGGCTTGAGACGGCGGACCTCGCCCGGAATCCAGTCCAGGCCCGGAGTCACGCCGAATTCGAGTCCGCGGGAGGCCATGAGCTGCATGCCTACGCAAATGCCCAGGAAGGGCCGTCCGCGCTCCCTGACCGCTTCCTCCAGTGCCTCCCGGAGCCCAGGCCGGGCGTCGAGGGCAGTCATGC
This sequence comes from uncultured Alphaproteobacteria bacterium, assembly GCA_903912465.1. Lineage (GTDB taxonomy): Bacteria > Pseudomonadota > Alphaproteobacteria > Caulobacterales > Caulobacteraceae > Phenylobacterium. Next base: position 4,214 of record CAIWHQ010000127.1, read on the forward strand.
AGGCGGCGAAGGCCCCGACACCGGGCAGGACGATCCGGTCCGCCGCCAGGACGTCTTCAGGCGCATGGGTGACCTGGACTGACACCGAACCACCACCTGCACGGACGAGTGCCTTCTCGGCCGAGCGCAGGTTGCCCGACCCGTAGTCGATCAGGGCGAGGCGGCTCATGCGGTCAGAGCGAGCCCTTGGTCGAGGGCGCCTGCCCGCCGGCCCGGGGATCGATCTCCAGCGCCTCGCGCAGGGCCCGGCCGAGGGCCTTGAAACCGCTCTCCGCAATGTGGTGGGAATTGGCCCCGTAGAAGGTCTCAAGGTGGATGCAGGCCCCGGCGTTGGTCGCGAAGGCGTGGTGGAACTCCTTGAAGAGCTCCGTGTCCATATCGCCGACCTTGGGCGTCGGGAAACTGGTCCGCCAGACCAGGTAGGGCCGGTTGGACAGGTCCACCGCGCAGCGGGTGAGGGTCTCGTCCATGGGGATCACCGCCAGGCCGAACCGGCGGATTCCGCGGAAGTCCCCCAGGGCCTGGCGCACTGCCTGGCCAAGCACGATGCCGACATCCTCCACCGTGTGGTGGAAGTCGATGTGCAGGTCGCCCTTTGCCTCGACGTCGAGGTCGAGCGCGCCGTGGCGGCCCAGCGAGTCGAGCATGTGGTCCAGGAAGCCGATCCCGGTTTGGATGCGGGTCACCCCCGTCCCGTCCAGGTTAACCCTGACAGCGATCTTGGTTTCGCGGGTCTCGCGAACCACCTCGGCTGTGCGCGCCATGGCCTAGAGTCCTTCCCGGGCGGCCAGCTCCCGCAGGGAGACCTGCGGCCGCGGCCCATAGTGAGAGATCACCTCGGCCGCCGCCAGGGCCCCCAGATGTCCGCAGACCTCTAGCGACCGTCCAGCGGCGAGACCGTACATCACACCGGCTGCGTATTGGTCGCCGGCACCGGTCGTGTCCACGACTTTTTCCACGGTCCGAGCCGGAATCGAGGTGACTTCCCCGTCGCCGATCAACAGGGAGCCCTTCTCGCTGCGGGTCACGGCGGACAGGCGCGTGCGTGCGCGCAGGCCGTCCACAGCGACGGCCAGGTCCTCTGTCTCGAACAGGGCCAGGGCCTCGGCCTCGTTGGCGAACAGGATGTCGACCTGGGCACCGATGAAGCCCAGGAGGGCGGCGCGGTGGCGTTCGACCACGAAGCCGTCGGACAGGGTCAGGGCGATCTGCCGGCCGGAGGCCCGGGCCAGGCCCGCCGCCTTGGCGAAGGCTTTTCGGGCGGGTTCAGCGTCGAACAGGTAGCCCTCGAGGTAGATGATACGGGCCCCTTCGATGACGGCCGGGTCGATGTCGGCATCGGTGAACTCCACCGAGGCGCCGAGAAAGGTGCACATGGTGCGTTGTCCGTCCGGCGTGACATTGACCAGGCAGCGGGCCGTAGCCGGGCCCTCATGCAGGGGCAGGCTCGGGAAATGGGCACCGATGGCGCGCAGGTCGTGGGCGAAAACCTCACCCAGCGTGTCGTTCGCCACCTTGCCCATGAAGGCGGTGCGGGCACCAAGGCTGGCCAGGCCCGCGACGGTGTTGGCCGCCGATCCGCCGGAGGTCTCCACGCCGGGCGCCATCCGGGCATAGAGCTCGCGCCCGCGGGCCTCGTCCACAAGGGTCATGGCGCCTCGGGCCAGGCCCTCCCCCAGGATGAAGTCCTCGTCCGCAGGGGCGATGACGTCGACAATGGCGTTACCGATGGCGGCGACGTCGAAGAGTTCGGTCATGGGGCCTCCCGGGCTTGGCGGAGCGCGGTCCTGCTACAGGCAAAGCCGGTCTGGAGCAATGCGCCCGCCCGTGGCAAGACCGGTCCATGACCCGCCTCCTCCCCGGCCTCGCCCTGGCCGCCGCCGTCCTGGCGGCCGGTCTGGCCTCTCCGCCCCCCGCCCGTGCGGAGGTTTCGGAATGGCGGTCTATCCCGGACGCCGACCTCCTGGTGATCGACACCAGCCGGGGCCGGATGACGGTGCAACTTCGTCCTGATTTCGCACCCCTCGCCGTCGAGCGTATCCTGCGCCTGGCCCGGGAGGGGGTCTATGACGGCCTCCAGTTCCACCGGGTGATCCCCGGGTTCGTCGCCCAGACCGGCAACCCGAACAACCGCGATGGCGGGGTCTCGGTCCATCCCGACCTGCCCCCGGAGTTCATCTTCCGGACCCCCGGACAGGGCTTTGCCGCCGCGCGTCGGTCGGCAGAGGGCGCGGAGGGCTTCCTGGGGGTCAATCCCGTGGTCCTCGACGGTCGCGGCCGGGGCTGGGGCGCCTACTGCACCGGGACCGCCGGAATGGGCCGGCAGGAAGGGGTCCGCACCGCCAATTCCGAGATCTTCTTCATGCTGGCGCCCGCCCGGCGCCTGGACCACGACTATACGGTCTGGGGCCAGGTGGTGGAGGGACTGGACGTCCTGGCGGCGATCGCGCCGGGGGAGCCACCCGGTGTTCCGGACAGGATGATCCGGGTTCGCCCGGCCGCGGACCTGCCCGCCGCCGAGCGCCCGCGGCTGGAGGCCCTCGACGTCCAGGGGCCTGCCTTTTCGCGTCGCCTGGCCGAGGCCCGGCGCGTCCGGGGCGCGGACCTTGGCCTCTGCGACCTTTCGGTCCCGGTGCGCACCCGCGCCGGCCCCTAGAGGCCGTTCCCTTCAGATGGAACGCCTGAAGGGAACAGGATCTAGGCCTCCCGCCCCCGCGACGGACAAAGCTCGGCGACGGGGCAGTCGCCGCACTTCGGGCGGCGGGCGATGCAGACATACCGGCCATGCAGGATCAGCCAGTGATGGGCCCGGGTCCTCCAGGGATCGGGGATCGTCGACATGAGTTCGTGTTCGACCTTGTCGGGGGTCTTGCCCCTGGCGAGGCCCAGGCGGTGGGAGACCCGGAAGACATGGGTGTCGACCGCGATGGCGGGCTCCACGCCCAGCTCGTTGAGTATGACGCTGGCGGTCTTCCGGCCCACGCCGGGCAGGGCCTGAAGCGCCTCGCGCTCGAGGGGCACCTCGCCGCCATGCGTGTCGACCAGGATCCTGGCGGCGGCGACCAGGTTCTTCGCCTTGGTGCGGAACAGGCCGATGGAGGCGATGTAGGGGATGATCCCGGCCTCTCCCAGTTCCAGCATCTTCCCTGGCGTGTCGGCGACGGCGAACAGGCGGGTCGTCGCCTTGTTCACCGCCACGTCCGTGGCCTGGGCCGAAAGGGCGACCGCCGCGAGCAGGGTGTAGGGGCTCGAATAGTCCAGCTCGGTGCGCGGATCGCTCTCCGCATTCGCGAACCGCTCGAACAGGGCCTCGATCCGGGCACGTTCAGCGGGGGACTTCCGGGGCGCTGCGCGTCGCTTTGCAGGGGCTTTCGGCATGCCGGATCATCCCCGTGCCCTGCTTGAACGGCAAGGGCTTGTAGTTCGCTTAGGCCTAAGCTATATAGTTGAGGCCTAAGCAGGAGCGCATGACCCATGCCCACCCGACGCCACATCTTCCAACTTCTGGCCGCCGCCCCTGTCCTTGCGTCTGCGGGCTGCTCCGGCCTCTCCGAAACGCCAGATCCCTACGCCGCCTGGCGCCAACCCGGACAGGGCGAGGCTGATCCCCGCCGCTTCGTCCTGGCCCATGGCCTGCTGGCCCCCAACCCTCATAACCGCCAGCCCTGGCTCGTGCGGCTCGAGGGTGCCGACGCCATGTCCCTCTACGTGGACCCGACCCGTCTCCTTCCAGAGACGGATCCGTACCACCGCCAGATCGTGGTGGGCTGCGGCGCCTTCCTCGAGCTGATCGCCCTGTCCGCTCCCCGCCTCGGGCTGGCCGCCGACATCCAGGCCTGGCCCAAGGGCGCCCCCGGTCCCGGCTCCGGGCTCGACGACCGGCCCTTCGCCCGCGTGGTCCTGAGGCCGGATCCCGCTGCGAAGGCAGGACCCCTCTTCGACCAGATCGTCCGCCGACGTACGGAAAAGGTCCCCTTCCTTCCCGAGCGTCCCTCTGACGCTGCCGTCCGGCAAGTCCTCGCCGCCGCAGCCGGACCCGGCCTTGTCGCCGGGGAGACCCGAGATCCCGGCCTCCGGGACACGCTGACGAGCATTTGCTGGAAGGCCTGGGAAATCGAGACCGGAACGCCCAGGACCCACATGGAGTCGGTCCGCCTGATGCGGATCGGCAAGGCCGAGGTCGCCCGTAATCCTGACGGCATTGACCTCTCGGGGGGCATGATGGAGGTGCTGGCACGCACGGGCGTAATGACCCGCGAGGCCCTGTCGGACCCGAATTCCATGGCCAGCCGGAGCGGCGTGGACATGTACCGCAAGATGCTCGACGCGACCCCGGGCTTCTTCTGGATCCGCAGCGAGACGGCCGATCGCTCGGCCCAGCTCGCCGCCGGTCGCGCCTATGCCCGCGCCCAGCTGGCCGCCTCCGCGAACGGCCTCGGCCTGCATCCCTGGAGCATGGCCCTGCAGGAGTTCGCCGAGATGGCCGGTCCCTACCGCCAGGTCCAGGCCCTGCTTGGCGCCCGGTCGGACTCGCCGGTCCAGATGCTGGTCAGAATGGGCGCAGTCCGGAAGGTCTCCGACCCCTCGCCCCGCAGGAAACTTGACGACCTGATGCTCTCGTGATGCGCAGTTGGGCATGACTCCCCGCGACCCCGACCTGATCGCCTTCTTCACCGATATCTCGATCATCGAACAGTTGGTGCGCACCCTCATGGAGCGCCGCCTGCCACCCGGCCTCTCCATGGCGGGCTTCGGCCTGATCAACCACATGGTGCGGACCGGCCAGGAGACCGCCTCTCCGGGTGCCCTGGCCCGGGCCCTGCAGGTCACCCGGGGCGCGATCACCGGGGTCCTGCACAAGCTCACTGCCGAGGGTCTCGTGACCCTCGAGCCTGACCCGAGGGATGGTCGGGGAAAGAAGGTCCGGCTGACGCCCGGGGGCCTGGCCGCGCGCGAGGCAGCCCTTGCCGGGATGGCGCCCCTGGTGGCGGAATTCGAGGCCCGCATGGACCTTGAAGCCATCCGCAGGGTCCACCCCGCGCTCCGCGGCATCCGGGAGGACCTCGACCGCCACCGGGAAGGCTGAGGCCCTTCCAAGTTGCCGCCACGTCACATTCCGGCTACCAGCCTGACTGCGCCCTGTCGGAGGCGCCGCAGAGCCCGTATGGATGACCAACCCCTCCCGGCATCCCGTCGCTTTTGACTTCTTCGTCGAGATCGCGGTCATCGATCAGCTGGTCGGCGCCGAGATGGCGCGCGTGCTGCCAGACGGTGTCTCCATGGCGTCCTTCAGCCTCCTGAACCATCTTCTCAGCAAGGGCGGGTCGGATTCGCCCGCGCGCCTGGCCCAGGCGCTCCAGGTCACGAAGGGCACCATCACCGCCATGCTCAAGCGCCTCGAGGCCCGGGGCCTCGTCGTCCTGTCGGCGGATCCCCGCGACGGGCGCGGCAAGATCGTCTCCCTGACGCCGGATGGCCTGCAGGCGCGCAACGACGCGGTCGCCGCCCTCGATCCCCTCCTGGGGACCTTCCTTGCGGCTTTCCCCGAACCGGACCTCGCCGGGGCCCTTCCCCTGCTGAAGCGGGTGCGGCTGGACCTCAATCGCAGGCGCTACGGCGGGTGAGGGGCTTCCCTGTGGTGCCGCAGCGGGGTAGGTCGTTCCATGATGACCGATATTGAGTTCCTGAATGTCGAGATTCGGCCCCACCGGTCCCTCTCCGACCGGGGCTTCATCATTCTCATCAGTATCGTCACGGCCCTGAACTGCGCCGCCGCTGCGGTCTTCCTCGCCATGGGCGCAACCCTGGTGCCCATCTTCCTCGGGCTCGATGTCCTGGCCCTGGTGGTCGCCTTCATTGTCAGCTTCGCCTCCGGGCGGCGGATCGAACGCCTCGTGGTGACGCAGAGCCGAGTGCAACTCATCGAGGAAACCCCCCGCCGAACCTCTCTGGTCTGGGAGGGCCCCACCGCCTTCACACGCCTCACCTCGCGGGAGGAGGACGAGCGCCTCGTGGACCTGAGGCTGACCGTCTCCGGGCGGGAGGCTCCTGTGGGCCAGGCCCTGGGTCCGAAGGCCCGCCTGGAACTGATGCGCACCCTGGAGACGGCCCTCCATGAGGCCCGCCGTCCCCGGACGGGAGCCTGGTGATCGGCCCGGGGCCCTTCAGCGACGACGAGGTCGAACGCTATGCACGTCACCTGGTCCTGCGCGAGATCGGCGGACCCGGCCAACAGAAGCTGAAAGCCGCCCGGATACTGATGATCGGCATGGGCGGCCTGGGAGCGCCCGCCAGCCTCTATCTGGCCGCTGCCGGGGTTGGCGGTCTGGTGATTGTCGACCCCGACCACGTCGAGCTGTCCAACCTGCAGCGCCAGGTGCTCTTCACATCCTCAGACCGGGGACGCTCCAAGGTGGACGCCGGGCTCCGCCGGCTCACCGACCTCAACCCCCACGTGGAGACCCAGGCCCTCCAACTGGCCGTCGGGCCGGACAATGCCCTCGCCCTGATCGGCGGCTTCGACCTGGTGCTGGACGGCACCGACGACTTCGCCACGCGGCTGGCGGTGAGCGATGCCTGCGTCGCGACAGGTGTTCCGCTGGTCTCGGGGGCCATCGGTCGATGGACGGGACAGGTCGGGATCTTCCCGGGTCGGCCCTGCTACCGCTGTCTTGTCCCCGAGATCCCGCCCGACCCCGAGACCTGCCAGGCGGTGGGCGTGATCGGGGCCCTCGCGGGTGTGGTCGGGTCGATGATGGCCCTGGAGGCGATCAAGCTGATCACCGGGGCGGGGGAGTCCCTCGCCGGGCGGCTCCTGGTTTATGACGCCCTGTCCGCCGTGACCCGGACCGTTCGGGTCGCGCCGGATCCGCACTGCCCCTCCTGTGCCGGGGATCAGGCCGGCGGGGTGTAGCTGACCCGGGCGCCAGGCCCGAGGGGCCAGTCGAAGACGACCCAAAGCCCCGTCATCAGCGCGCCCGCCACCATGAAGGTCAGGGCGTAGGGAAGCATCAGCGCCAGGAGCGAGCCTACGCCTATGGAGGCGTCCCAGCGGCGACAGAAACCCAGGATCAGCGGAAAATAGGCCATCAGGGGGGTCATGATGTTGGTGAAGCTGTCGCCCATTCTGTAGGCCGCCGTGGTCATCTCCGGGCTGATGCCCAGCAGCATGAACATGGGCACCACCACGGGCGCGAGGGCGCTCCACTTGGCCGTGGCCGAGCCGATGAAGAGGTCGAGGCCGGAGGAGAAGCCCAGGACGCCCAGGAGCAGGGCGGGCGCCGGCAGGTTCAGGGTTTCAAGGACGTGCGCGCCGTTGATGGCGGCGATGGGCCCCAGCCTGGACCAGTTGAACATGGCCACGAAGTGGGCGGCGAAGAAGGCGAAGACGAGATAGGGCGCCATGGCCCGGATCCCGTCGGTCATCATGGCGAAGACCTCCCGGTGCGACCGTATGACCCCGGTCGCCGTCCCGAAGGCTATGCCCGTCCCGAGGAAAAGCACCAGGAATCCGGCGATCAGGGCGGTGTAGAAGGGCTGGAGCGCCGCCGGCCCGGTCTTGGTCTCGTCGATAAGCGGCGTGAAGCCCGGCCAGAGGGCGAGGGCTGCAAAGCCCGCCGCCACGACAAGGGCGGCGAGCCCGGCCCGACGCAGGCCTCGCCGCTCGGCCTCGCTGGGTGCCGACCGGGCCAGCTCCGCAGTGAGGTCGGCATCCGGTTCGCCTCGCCACGGTCCGAGGCGAGGCTCGATGATCCGGTCGGTGACAATCCAGATGAGCGGTGTGAAGACCCCCACCACGGCCAGGATGAACCACCAGTTCCCCAGGGGGTTGAGGGTCCAGGACGGATCGATGATGCGCGCCGCTTCCTGGGTAAAGCTGAGCAGGACGATGTCGATCTGGCCTGGCGTGATGTTGCCTGCATAGCCTCCGGAGACTGCCGCGAAGGCAGTAGCAAGCCCGGCCAGGGGGTGGCGTCCGACGGCGGCGTAGAGCAGGGCGGCCAGGGGGATGAAGACCAGGTAGGCGGCGTCCGAGGCATGGTGCGAAACCATGCCGATCAGGGCCACCAGGGGGGTCAGCCACCGGCGGTCTGCGCCCCGGAGGCTGGCCCGGATCAGGGCGCTGAAGAAGCCGGAGCGTTCGGCGACGGCGGCACCGTACATCACGGTCAGGACCACGCCGAGGGGGGCGAACCCCGTCAGGGTCTTGGCCGTCTCGGTGAACAGCCGCTCCAGGTTGTCCTCGGACAGGAGGCTTTCAGCCCGAAACACCAGCCGCCCGCCCTCCACCTCGCCCCAGGCCGGGGGGGTCTCGCCGCGGAAGGGCAGGGAGGCGCTCCAGCCGAGCAGCGCCCCGACACCCGACAGGACGATGAGACCAGCGATCAGCCAGACGAAGATCATGACCGGATCCGGCAGCCGGTTCCCGATGCGCTCGACCAGGTCCAGCAGGGAGCGCCGCGGTGCGGGCGGAAGAGCGTCGGGTACGGTCACGGGGGACTCCGGTCCTTCAGTCTGGAACCCGGTGGCGCCAGGCCGCCCGGTCGAGTGGCCCCAGGCCCCCCCGGACGGGACTTAGGAAGGCCCGCTGGCCATTCAACCCGCCCAGGCATCAGAGCCCAGGCATCAGAGCATTGAGGTCAGGACCCGGTCCGGCGGACGGTGACCATCCATCCAGGTGCGGATGTTGATGATCACCTTCTCGCCCATCTCGGTACGGGCCTCGACGGTGGCTGAGCCCAGGTGTGGCAGGAGGACCGCGTTCGGCAGGTCGAGCAGGCGGGGGTTCACCTCGGGCTCGAACTCGAAGACGTCCAGCCCGGCGCCGGCGATGCCGCCGGTCGCCAGGAGGTCGGCCAGGGCGGACTCGTCGATGATCTCGCCCCGGGCGGTGTTCACCAGGATGGCGTGGGCCGGCATGAGCTTCAGCCGACGCGCGGAGAGCAGATGGTAGGTGGCCGGCGTGTGCGGGCAATTGACCGAGATGATGTCCATCCGGGCGAGCATCTGGTCGAGGCTCTCCCAATAGGTGGCCTCAAGATCCTCGGCGATCCGAGGGCTGACCGGCGTGCGGTTGTGGTAGTGGATCTGCATGCCGAAGGCGCGGGCCCGGCGGGCCACCGCCTGGCCGATCCGGCCCATGCCGATGATCCCAAGCCGCTTTCCGGACAGTCTGCGGCCCATCATCCAGGTCGGGGCCCAGCCCTTGAACTCGCCCGCCTCAATCGACCGGGCGCCTTCCACGATCCGGCGGGAGACGGCCATCATCAGGGCGAGGGTCAGGTCGGCGGTATCCTCCGTCAGGACGCCGGGCGTGTTGGTCACGGTGATGCCGCGGGCCGCCGCCGCCGCCACGTCGATGTGGTCCACGCCCGCTCCGAAGTTGGCGATCAGCTTGAGCCGATCTCCCGCCTGCTCCAGAACGCCGGCATCGATCCGGTCGGTGATGGTCGGGGCCAGAACATCGCAGCGCCCAACCGCGTCGATCAGGGCCTCCCGGCTCATGGGCGCATCCGACAGGTTCAGCTCTGTGTCGAACAGTTCCCGCAGGCGCGTCTCGACGGCGTCCGGCAGCCGGCGGGTCACGATCACTTTCGGCTTGGTCGTCGGCATCAGCGGCGGGTCCTGAATTTCAGCTTCCGACGAAACCACGCTCTGGCGCCTTCGTCGTTGAACCTCTAGCAAAGAGGGCATGAACGGCCAAGGCGAGCCTTCCGGGCGCAGACGTGGCGCCCTTGCCCTGATCCTGTCAGTGGCAGCCTGCGCGCTTGCGTCCGCAGGCTCCGCTGACGCCCGGCCAACGCCTTCGGGCCTGGCGGTCCCGCGCTACGTCACCCTGAAGTTCGGATCGGTCAATGCCCGGGCCGGGCCTGGCGACGACTACCGCACCCTGTGGGTCTACAAGGTACGAGGACTGCCGGTCCAGGTGATCGCCGAGTCGTCCGAATGGCGCCGGATCTGTGATCCGGACGGCGGCGTCGCCTGGGTTCACATGCGCACGACCGACGGCCGCAGGAACGTCATTCGGACGACCGGTGCCGCGGTTCCCGTCCTGTCCTCGCCTCACGCGGACGCCCGGACCCTGGCCCTCCTGCAGCCCAGGTCCCTGGCGGCCCTGCAGCGTTGCGAGTCGGGCTGGTGCCGGATCAAGGCGGACGGAGTCTCCGGCTGGGTCCAGGCTGCAGGTCTCTGGGGAGCCGAGGACCGGCCCCAGTGTCTCACGCCCCCGACCGCCCGTTGAGCGCCCCTCCGGCGTCTGATAGAGCGGATCATCCCTGCTCGGCGCATGTCGCCGGCCAGCTTTTTTCCAATGACCCGCGGAAGGTCGAAACATGATCCCCGGCGCCAAGGCCAAGGACCACTACTCCCTAGAAGAGCTCCTGGCCTGTGGCCGGGGCGAGATGTTCGGGCCGGGCAACGCCCAACTTCCTGTTCCCCCCATGCTGATGTTCGACCGCATCACCCGGATCACCGACAATGGCGGTGCCCATGACAAGGGACAGGTGATCGCTGAACTCGACATCCATCCGGACCTCTGGTTCTTCGGCTGCCACTTCATCAATGACCCGGTCATGCCCGGATGCCTCGGCCTCGACGCCATGTGGCAGCTGGTGGGCTATTTCCTCGGCTGGTCCGGCGCGCCGGGCAAGGGCCGCGCCCTGGGCGTCGGCGAGGTCCGCTTCACCGGCCAGGTCACGCCGAAGGTAAAGAAGGTCGTCTACCGCATCGACCTGAAGCGGGTGATTATGCGCCGTCTGGTGCTCGGCATCGGCGACGGTGTCATGGAAGCGGACGGCAAGGTCATCTACGAGGCCACGGATCTGAGGGTCGGCCTGTACGACCCCAAGGACCTGGTCTGACAGCGGCGTATCGGGAGAACAGGACATGCGGCGCGTTGTCGTCACGGGCATGGGAATCGTCTCATCCATCGGAAACACCCTGGACGACGTCCGGACCTCGCTCAGGAACACCCGGTCGGGCATTATCGCGGCGCCCGAATACGCTGAGCTCGGCTTCCGCTGTCAGGTGCACGCCGCGCCCGACATCGACTGGGAGGCCGCCGTTGACCGTCGCGCCGCCCGCTTCCTCGCCCAGGGAACGGCCTTCGGCCACATCGCCATGGAGCAGGCCATCGCCGATTCCGGCCTCACCGAGGCCGAGGTCTCCCACGAGATGACCGGCCTCATCGTCGGCTCAGGCGGGCCCTCGACCAAGGTGATCATCGAGTCCGCCGCCATCGCCCGGGAGAAGGGTCCCAAGCGCGTTGGTCCCTTCGCCGTGCCCAAGGCCATGAGCTCTGGCGTCTCCGCCGTCCTGTCGACCTGGTTCAAGATCCGCGGGATCAACTATTCCATCTCTTCGGCCTGCGCGACCTCCACCCACTGCATCGGCGCGGCCTACGAGCAGATCGCCATGGGTAACCAGGACGTGGTCTTCGCCGGCGGCTCCGAGGAACTGCACTGGACCCTCTCGGTCCTGTTCGACGCCATGGGCGCGATGAGCTCGAACTTCAACGACCGCCCGGCGGTGGCCAGCCGGGCCTACGACGTAGCCCGGGACGGCTTTGTCATCGCCGGCGGCGCGGGCATTCTGGTCCTTGAGGATCTCGAGCGCGCCCGGGCGCGGGGCGCGAAGATCTACGGCGAGATCGTCGGGTATGCCGCCAATTCCGACGGTTTCGACATGGTGGCCCCCTCGGGCGAGGGCGCAGTGCGCTGCATGCGCCTCGCCCTGTCCAGGGCGGGCGGCCGCAAGGTCGACTATCTGAACCCGCACGGCACCTCGACCCCGGTGGGCGACATCAAGGAGATGGAGGCGGTCCGGGAGGTGTTCGCGGACCAGGCGCCCGCCATTTCCTCCACCAAGTCCCTGACCGGGCATAGCCTCGGGGCTGCGGGCGCCCAGGAGGCGATCTATTCCCTGATCATGCTCAACTCCGGCTTCCTGGCCGAGAGTGCCCATATCGAGACCCTGGACCCGGCCTTCGAGGGCCTTCCCATCCTGAGGCACCGCGAGGACCGCCAGGTCGAGACGGTCATGTCCAACAGCTTCGGGTTCGGCGGCACCAACGGCTGCCTGGTAATGTCCAGGATCTGACGGGACGAGCACGCCCCGCCCAGCACAAATCGGGAGACGCGAAGTGGCCGACGACTACAACATGCCCGTGGGCGAGCTCATGAAGGGCAAGCGCGGGATCATCACCGGGGTGGCCAACCACCAGTCCATTGCGTGGGGCATAGCCAGCCAGCTGGCCGCCCAGGGCGCGGAGATGGCCTTCTTCCACCTGCCGGGCATGGAGCGGCGGGTACGCCCCCTGGCCGAGAGCGTGGGCGCGACCGTTATCGAGGCTGTCGACGTCACCGACGACGCCAGCATGGATGCCGGCTTTGCCGCCGTGCAGTCGGCTTTCGGCAAGATCGACTTCTTCGTCCACGCCCTGGCCTTCGCGCCCCGGGACCAGATCAAGGGCTCCTTCGTCGAGAACGCCACGCGCGAAGGGTTCCGCACGGCCATGGACATCTCGGCCTACAGCTTCGTCGACTGCGCGCGCCGGGCCAGCCACATGATGCCGGACGGCGGGTCGCTGATCACCCTGACCTACCTGGGCTCCGAGCGCGCCATCCCCAACTACAACACCATGGGCGTGGCCAAGGCCGCCCTTGAGGCCGCCACCCGCTACATCGCCCGGGACCTTGGACCCCAGGGCATCCGGGCCAATGCCATTTCCGCAGGTGCCATGCGCACCCTGTCCCTGGCCGGCATTTCCGGTGGCCGGTCCATGCTGGCCCAGGGCCGGGCCCTGTCTGCCCTCAAGGAGGACACCAGCATGGAGGGTGTCGCCGGCGCAGCCCTCTGGCTCCTGTCCGACCTTGGTCGGTCCACCACCGGTGAGGTCGTCCATGTAGATGCCGGTTTCCACATGATGGGCCTGCCGGACGACGCCGAGGAAGGCTGAGGCTCCGCCCGCTCAGGGGCCGTAGGCGCGGACGAAACGGCTGGCCGCCTCCCGGGAAATCCGGTCGATGATCGGTGCCCTCAAGTCGGAGTCCACGCCCAGGAGCCGACCGGTCTGGTGCGAGCCGATCACCATGCCGGCGAAGAACTCCGCCGCCAGGGCGCAGTCGTCGATCTGCAGTCGCCCGGCCCGCGTCTCGCTGTCGAGGAAGGCGGCCAGTCGGGCCCGGGAGGTCCGGGTCCCGGATTCAAAGAAGGTCCGGGCCAGGTCGGGCATCTCCGCCGCGCTCTGGATGTGGATCCGCAGGATGGCAATGGACGACGGTGTGGCGATGCTTTCCAGCACCACCCGGGCATAGCTCGCCAGGGCCTCCTCCGGGCTGGCGCCCGCACCGGGGCTGTCCAGGTGGGCGGTGATCTGGTCCACACGCCGCTCGATCAGAACCCTGACCAGCTCGGCCTTCGAGCCGAACCGGTTGTAGACCGTCTGTTTGGATACCATCGCCCGCCGGGCGATGTCCTCGATCGAAGCGCCCATGCCGCGTTCGGCCAGGGCCTGGCGCGCGGCCTCGAGGATGGCGTGACCCTTGGATTCGTCGACCTGACCCATGCGCCGGGGCATCAGAACCCCCCTCCGGACGCCAACTGGATCGCAAGGCGACCTCTGGGTCGCCGCAGACGCCTGCAGCCCATCTCTTCCCCCTCTTCTTATGTATCCGGGAGCTTCCCGTCTCCCTCCCTCCACCTTGGGCCGTACCGCTGCGGGGCACAACTGCGGAATGGACCGCAACGTCCATGAATTCCCGCGGCCCCCCGGGGCTCTCGCGAGAGGGGGCTGGACGCCGGGGCTCCGGCGGCGGCATATCGCGGCATGGACGCCGATGTGATCATCTCCGGGGCCGGAATGGCCGGCGCGACCCTCGCCCTGGGTCTGGCCCGGGGCGGGCTGAAGCCCCTCCTGGTGGATGTTCAGCCCATCGAGACCCGGGTGGCGCCGGACTTCGACGGCCGGGCCTCGGCCATTGCCTATTCCAGCTTCCGCCAGTGGAGGGCCCTTGGCCTCGCCGGCGACCTCGAGCCGTACGCCGAGCGCATCGGCGAGATTCTTGTCACGGACGGCCGCGCGCCCGGCGCCTCGGCGGGTCGGTCCGGTTCTGCCTTCCTCCGCTTCGACGCCGCCGAGATCTCTGACCGGTCAGAGGGCGAGGCCCTGGGTTACATGATCGAGAACCGGCGGATCCGGGCGGCCCTGGCCGCTGCGGTCCAGCGGGAAGGCGTCGCGGTTCTGGCTCCGGCGCGGGTGACCGGGGTCGATTTCAGCCCGGGCGCGGCCTCTGTGCGCCTGGAGGACGGCCGGGTCCTGTCCGCCCCCCTTGTCGTCGGTGCCGAGGGTCGGGCCTCCGCCGTGGCCGCCGGGGCGGGGATCCGCAGTACGGGCTGGACCTATCGACAGGCCGGGGTCGTCGCCACGGTTCGCCTCGACCAGCCGCATGGCGGTGTGGCCCATGAGTACTTCCTGCCCTCGGGTCCCTTCGCCATCCTGCCCCTCACCGACCAGAGGGCGAGCCTGGTCTGGACCGAGTCCCCCGCCCGGGCCGAGGCCCTGAAGTCAGCCCGGCCCGAGGTGTTCCATGCCCATCTCCAGCGCCGGTTCGGCGACCTCCTTGGGGGTGCTCGCCTGGATGGGCCGGTCTTCACCTATCCCCTGTCCCTGCACCTGCCCGAGCGGATCACTGCCCCCCGGGCCGCCCTCCTTGGCGACGCCGCCCACGGGGTCCACCCGGTCGCCGGCCAGGGCCTGAACCTGGGCCTGAAGGACGCCGCAGCCCTGGCCCAGGTGCTGGCGGAGGCCGCGCGCCTGGGCGAGGACATCGGGTCGGAGGTCGTGCTGGACCGCTACGCCCGCTGGCGCAGCGTCGACAACATCGGACTGGCGGTGGCGGCGGACGCCTTCGTGCGCCTCTTCTCCAACGACAATCCCCTGCTGAGGGCGGTCCGTGGCGCGGGCCTGTCGGCGGTCAACCGGATCGGCCCCGCTCGCCGTTTCTTCATGCAGGAGGCCGGTGGCGCCGTCGGTGACCTGCCCCGCCTGCTGCGCGGCCAGGCACCCTGACGGGCCCTCAGAGCTCCCGGGCTTCCTCGGGCAGCATGATGGGAACGCCATCCCGGACCGGATAGGCCAGGCTGGCCTTGCGGCTGATCAACTCGCCGGCCGCCCGGTCATACTCCAGGGGCCCGTGGGTCACCGGGCAGACCAGGATTTCCAGAAGGCGGGTGTCGAGCCCGGCGTCGAGGGGTGGAAGCGGCGCATCCGTCGGGGAATCGGTCATCTCAGGTCCTACTGCAGGGTTTCCGGCGGGCCGTCGTCGTCCGACAGGGAGTCGATCTCCAGGAGGGCCGTCAGCACGTCCTGCCGGTCGGACCGGTCAGGCGCCTCCAGAAGGGCCTGCTTCTCGGCGGGGGAGAAGGGCAGGTTCATGGCCAGGCCCGCGACCAGCTCGTCAAGCGGGGCGGCGTCCAGGGCCTGGTCGTCCACGTCCATTTCGCGCCGGTTGAGATAGGTCTTCAGGGCCCGGGCCAGGCGCGAGCGTTCGCCGCCGGTCCGCCGCCCGGGGGTCAGGTCCTCGGCGAAGGGGCCGAAATCGGCCCGCACCTGGCGGTAGGGGGTGGGCCGGGCCAGCTCCTCGGCGATCCGGAACCGGCAGACCCCGGTCAGGGTGATCAGGTAATCGCCCTCGGTGCCCTCCCGGAAACGGGTCACCCGGCCGGCGCAGCCGATCCGGGCCAGGCCGGGCCGGGCCGGGCCGCCTCCGGAGGTCTGGATCATGCCGATCATCCGGGCATCGCCCATGACGTCGTCCAGCATGTTCAGGTAGCGCGGCTCGAAGATGCGCAGGGGCAGCTCCGCACCGGGCAGCAGGAGGGCCCCGTCCAGCGGGAACACCGGCAGGGTCTTCGGCAGGTCAACAGGAAGTTCCCGGCGCGCCATGGCTAGGTGAACAGGATGGCGGACAGGCGTCGCCGGCCCTGGCGTGCCAGGTCGGAGGCCCCGCCCGCCGCCTCGAAGACGGTCAGGAGCTGGGCGCGGGCCGCGCCCTCGTTCCAGTCGCGGTCGGCGGCGAGGATCTGCAGGAGGTGATCGGCGGCGGCGTCCAGCCGGCCGGTGCCCGCCAGGGCCCGGGCCAGCTCGAAGCGGGCCTCATGGTCGGCGGCATTGGCGGCCAGGCGCGCCTCGAAGGCGGCGGTCTCGGCAGGGGCAGCCTCGGCCAGGGCCAGGGCCGCGCGGACGCTTTCCAGCCCCGGGTCCTTGGCGCCCGCTGGCGCCATGGCGACGATCTCGGCGGCGCGCGCCAGGTCGCCCCCGTCGAGATAGACCCGGGCCATGCCGCCCAGGGCGCGGACGTCCTGGGGGTCGGCCTGCAGCACCCGGGCGAAGGCCTGGGCCGCTGTGTTGAGGTCGCCGGCCTCCAGGGCCTCGCGGCCGACGGCGATCAGCTCGTCGCC
>CAIWHQ010000128.1 GCA_903912465.1 uncultured Alphaproteobacteria bacterium
CCTGCCCGGCTCCGGCGTGGCCGAGGCGGACAGGGCCTTCGCCCTGCGCGCGGTGACGCAGGCCGGCGTCGCCGCCATCCCGGTCTCGGCCTTCTACGAGACCAAGGCCGTCACCCGGGTCCTGCGCCTGTGCTTCGCCAAGGCCGACGACGTGCTGGACGAGGCCGCGATGCGGCTGGCCCGGGCCCGCGACCTGTCCCTCAGCGCGGGGGCCTGAGGCCTCAGCTCGTCGAGCCGCCGTCCACCACCACGGTCTGGCCGGTCATCCAGCCACCCGCCTTGGAGGCCAGGAAGACCGCCGCGCCGGCAATGTCGTCCGGCTCGCCCAGGCGGCGCAGGGGCGTACCCGCCGACGACCGGATCTCCGCCTCGGGGGTGTCCCACAGGGCGCGGGCGAAGTCGGTCTTCACCAGGCCCGGCGCGATGCAGTTGATGCGGATGTTGTGGGGGCTCAGCTCCTGGGCAAGGTTGCGGGCCATCTGCATGTCCGCCGCCTTGGAGATGGCGTAGGCGCCGATCACCGCCGTGCCGCGGAAGCCGCCGATGGACGAGACGATGATGATCGCCCCGTCCTTGCGCTCGACCATTTCCGGCGAAACCAGGTTCACCAGCCAGTTGTTGGCGATGATGTTGTTCTCCAGGATCTTGCGGAAGGCCTCGTCGCTGATCCCGCTCATCGGCCCGTAATAGGGGTTGGAGGCGGCGTTGCAGACCAGGATGTCCACCTTGCCGAAGGCCTTGCGGGTCTCGTCCACCAGGCGGGCCAGGTCGTCCTTGGACGAGATGTTGGCGGGCACGGCGATGGCCGAGCCGGGCCAGCGGGCGTTGATCGCAGCGGCGACCTCGTCGCAGGGGCCGGCCTTGCGCGAGGAAATGGCCACCTTGGCGCCGTGTTCAGCCATGCGCTCGGCAATGGCCTTGCCGATGCCGCGGGACGAGCCGGTGATGATTGCCACCTTGCCGGTCAGATCGAAAAGTTCGCCCATGGGTTTCCTCCGCTTTCGGGTCGTGTTTCGGCGATCATTTGCCGCCTCGCCCTTAGCCGGGTCAAGCCGCCCGGCTTGTCGTCGGGGGCCGGGCGGGCTAGTCGGAGGAAAGCGGCGGTTTTTTCTGGCCGCGGGGCGGCGGACCCCTTGCGCCCGGCGGCGCCGGGGCACAGGTTCCGACCCCTTCACTGATGGAGTTTCCCATGCGCGACTGGCGGCTTGACGACGAGGAAGAGGGCGACAGGCCCAAGCCGGATGCGGATGCGGCCATGGCGGGCGGCCCGGTCGTCGGCGCCCTGTTCAAGTCCCGCACGGTCCTCGTCTTCGGCGAGGTCAACATGCGCATGGCCGAGCGGGTCACCGCCCAGCTCCTGGCCCTGGCGGCCGAGGGCGACGGCGACATCCGCGTCATCATCAACTCGCCCGGCGGCCACGTGGAGAGCGGCGACACCATCCACGACGTCATGCGGTTCTGCGGCCCGAAGGTGAAGGCCATCGGTACCGGATGGGTGGCCAGCGCCGGCGTCACCATCTTCCTGGGCGCCGAACGCGAGAACCGGGTCTGCCTGCCCAACACCCGCTTCCTCCTGCACCAGCCGAGCGGCGGCGTCCGCGGCCAGGCCTCCGACATCCAGATCGAGGCCGAGGAAATCGTGAAGATGCGCCAGCGCATGAACCACCTCATCGCCCGGGAAAGCGGCCAGACCTTCGAGAAGATCCTCAAGGACACCCAGCGCAACTTCTGGATGAGCGCCGAGGAAGGCGTGGCCTACGGCCTGGCCTCGCGCATCGTCTCGAGCGCCATCGAGGTCTGAGGCGGACGGCGGGGGGAAGCAGGCCATGGCAACCTTCACCTCCGACGGCCTTCAGATCGCCTTCGACGCCCGCGAGCCGGCGCCCGGTGCCCCCTGGCTGATCCTCGTCCACGGCTTTGCCTCCAACCGCCACGAAGGTTGGAGACGCACGGGCTGGTACGCGGCCCTGGAACGGCGGGGCATGGGCTTCGCCGCCATCGACCAGCGCGGCCACGGCGAGAGCGCCAAGCCCCACGATCCGGCCCTCTACGGCCGCGCAGCGATGGCCGGGGACGTCCTGGCCCTGATGGACCATTTGGGTGCGGACCGGGCCGACCTCTTCGGCTATTCCATGGGATCGCGAACGGCGCTGGAAGTGGCCCTGATCGCTCCGGACCGTGTCTCCAACCTCATCCTCGGCGGCGTCGGTGACGCCCTCTTCACCCCGCGCGAGACCGCCTCCACCGGGGCCATGGCCGCGGCCATGCGGGCGGCGGACCCGGAGACGATCACCGAGCCCATGCTGCGCAGCTTCCGCCAGTTCGCCGACGAGCAGGGCGAGGACCTCGAGGCCCTGGCCGCCTGCACCGAGGCGACCAACCCACCCCTCGACCCCGAGGCCCTGGGCACCCTGCCCATGCCCGTGCGCATCATTGCCGGCATGCAGGACCGCCTGGCCGGCGACCCCGAAGCCCTGGCCGCCCGCTTCGCCCGGGGCAAGGGCGTGGTCCTGCCCGGCTGCGACCACTTCTCCGCCATCCCCCACGGCCTCAC